>DYOQ01000001.1:69201-120803 GCA_020720455.1 Bdellovibrio sp. | reverse complement strand
AAATGGTGGGACCACAGTGACTTGAACACTGGACCACCCGGTTATGAGCCGGGAGCTCTAACCAACTGAGCTATGGTCCCAACATGACTATTGTAGAAGAAATATTTATATATTTATGGTAGATTAATGGCAATAGTAAACATTGTGTGCTGTGTGTCTAAAATATGAAATTTATTAAATACTCTGTAACTGGAAATGATTTTATCCTCTTCGATGTTCGTGATCATAAATCCGATCAGTTCGTTAAACATTTATCACCATCAAAATCGGTTCAGCTCTGCCATAGGCAGTTTGGGATTGGGGCCGATGGAATATTGTTAGTTGGAAATTCTAAAGTCGCGGATGTCTCGATGGCCATTATTAATAGCGATGGTAGCGAAGCTAGTATGTGTGGCAATGGCCTGAGAGCAATCTTAGATCATGTTGGCAAAGAACGTTTAAGCATTGAAACCAAGGGTGGGACATTTATTGGAAGGATCGATTCGAACCTTGGCCCACTTGTTGAGGTAAGCTGTAATGATGATGTTAAGAGAGTAGTTGTGGGTGGGGATTTTGTTGATGGCCACTACGTTGTTTGTGGTGTCCCTCATATAGTGATCATGGTTGAAGATGTAGAAGATTTAGATGTTAATTTTTGGGCAAGACCTTTGAGAGAGAGATTTGATGCTAATATTAATTTTTTTCAAATTGTTAGCGACAATGAGATTGTGATGAGAACTTATGAGCGTGGAGTTGGAGAGACTTTAGCATGTGGCTCTGGGGCAAGTGCGGTAGGTGTTGTTCTAAGAGATATTTTTGGTAAAACAGGTTCGGTTAAGGCAAAATTAAAGGGAGGAGAGGTTACTTTAATTTTGGATAAGACTATTCATCTTTGTGGAAAAGCTGATAAAATATTTTTTGGAAATTTAGATTAATGAAACAGTTAATAATTATTGCCACATTTTTTCTTTTAACAACTCCTGTATTTGCAAGGATCAGGCTTAATATAGATATTGTAGATACTATTGGTGGTGACAGAGGTCTTGTTTTAGTTAGTGAGCTGCATTCTATGGAGATTGCTGATGACCATAGAGTTGTAAAAGTGATAATGAAAAATGGGCTTAGAGTAGAGTTTGCTGTTTATTACGTTTTAGATACGATAGATTATGGCCCTAGCGCAAAGGTCAATATAAGTGCAAAAATTTATCAAGATGAAACGTTATTAAAAAGCTTTGATGAAAATGGTGGCGCTCTTGTTGATCTCGGTGCGCCAATGAAGATTGTCTACAATGGTAGTGAACGCCAGATAGTCGAGATTACCGTTGTCCCTGAATCATTATGAAAGAAAGGGCCGATAAACTTCTCGTAGAACTTGGATTTGCCAAAACACGTTCCCAAGCAAAATTGTTAATTCAAAATGGAGTTGTCACTTTTCGTTCGAACATTGTCACAAAGTCTGGAGAGATGGTTGATGCAGAAGGGTTAGTTGTTACAGAAGAACAAAAATATGTTGGTAGGGGGGGGTATAAATTAGAAGGGGCGCTTGATTCATTTAGTCAGAGTGTGAAAGGTTTGGTTGTGGCAGATGTAGGAGCTTCTACTGGTGGCTTCACAAATGTATTGTTAAATAGTGGTGTAAAAAAAGTTTTTGCGATTGATGTTGGCACGGATCAACTTCATCAAGAGTTACTAGGTGATGATAGAGTTATAAACCTTGAGAGAACTAATATTCGAGAGATTGATTGGCATTATGAATTGGTGGATGGTGCTGTTGTAGATCTTTCGTATATATCTTTGAAATTAGTTTTGAAAAAAATTTTTGAGATTGTGCGCATGGGTGGTTTTATTATTGCCTTATACAAACCACAGTTTGAAGTTGGAAAAGATAATATTGGTAAAAACGGTATAGTAAAAGATGAAGCGATTAGAAAAAAAGTGTTAAAAGATTTTTTAATCTGGTGTCAAAGTGAAAAATACTATTTTGCAGGGATTATTAATTCACCAATTACAGGAAAAGATGGAAACGTTGAGTATTTTATAAATTTTATTAAGACAGATAGGCCCCCCGATTTATCGTTGGATATTTTACCGGAGATGTAAATGTTGTTACGATAGATCATCATTGCGTTTTACATGGATGCAGTATAGGTAATAGTTCGCTCATTACTTTGATAGGAAAAGTTGTGCTTTTTCTTCGCAATTATCAAGTTCATTTGCAAGGTAATTTTGCATCTTAACAATATTTTCATCGGTTAGATCATCCGTAATACTAAACGGTTGGCCATAACTTACAATAATTGTTGTAAATGGTTTTGGCAGTCTGAACTTATCCCAACTGTTAAACTCCCAAAATTTTGCAGGAGTTGTGGAGTAAGGAACAATCATACAGTTCGTTTGTTTTGCAATTTGAAAAATCCCAGGCTTGATAGATTTTAGTGGGCCCTTTGGCCCATCAACGGTAATTGCCCCGGGTATTCCTTCGTTAGAGAGCAGTGATATCATTTCTAGCATAGCTGCATGGCCGCCTCGATGCGAACTACCTCTTACTGGAATGTGGCCAAGTTTTTTGCAAGTGTAAGCAACGAACTCACCATCTTTAGATCTACTGACTATAATGGAATGAGGTTTTTTATTTTGTGAGAGTATTCCAGCAATAGCATTTTGATGCCAAATTGCAATTAAATATCCGCCTTTTTCATGAGAGTTTTTAGCTATATCGACATAGTGTTGATTGAGTTGTTTAAATCGATACGTTAATGAAAACAGTTTAATAAACAAATATGTTAGCCAGAGAGTAATATTAAAGATCAATCTTTTGCAACCTTTCCTTTGTTGTAACTTACTTCAATCATATTTCCTTGATAATTTTTTTCCTGCCAAATTCCATTTTTTCTATCTTCTTGAAACTTACCCTTTGATTTTAAGGTTCCATCGGTTGTATAAAAAGTCCAAACTCCATCTCTGAGTCCTTTCTTATACCCTCCTTCTGCCATGAGTTGACCGTTGCTATAATTGTGCAACCAAGCTCCTTCTCTTTTTGTAAGTGTAATTTGACCAGATAGGGCGATGGTTCCATTTTCATATCTAAGCTCGAACTGACCATTTTGAATTTTATTGTGTGGTTCAAATGCAATGTCTGGGCCCGGAAGTTTCCAGTTGAACTCTTCAATGATTCCTTTTGACTGAAGAGAGCGTACTCTTTCAAGAATGAAAAATTGTGCTGCATCTTGGGAACCTTTTGGAATATTTTTAAAAATTTCCATAAGGTCCAAAAGTTCTTTTTTTAAACTTGCAGGAACAAAGTGAGTAATGATGGTATCTTTTAACGGATGAGAGATGATAGATTTTGCAATAGCTTCTAATACATTTGGACAGTTTGTGAAAAAAGACTCGATACTTTTACTATCCATAGAAGAGAGGTAGTTCATATTAATCATATTCTTCAAAATCCATATCATGTAGACAGGATCTTCAAGAATTGCGTCTTCTACGATCTCTCTTCTTTTTTCAGAAGAAAGGGTCTCAAGAAATCCAACAAAATATTTGAATCCGTCGTACCCTTTCTTCTTATGTCGTGACAGCACTACTGATTATTCCGCAGCCTTTTCTGTTGGCGCTTGTTCAGCAGCAGCTTCTGCAGGAGCTTCAGCAGGAGCTTGTTCACCAGTTGTTGGTGCAGCTTGCTCAGTTGTAGCAGCAGCAGCAGCAGCTTCTTCTGTTAGTGTTGCTTCTTCAATAATTACATCGTATTTGTATCCAGAACCAAAATCTTTGTCATACTGAACAGTTCCATTTACGAGAACAGTGCTTCCTACTGCAACTTCTTGTGCAGTTGTAACAGTTAGGTCAAAACTTTTATCGTCACCTGTGCCGTCTTGAATGTGAACCCAATTTTTCCCCATAATGTTTGGGCTAAATTTAACAACCTTACCTCTTACTGTTATTGCAGTGTTGTCAATTTTACCTTTCATTGCGTAGATATCTTGAATAGTATGGCCATTCTCTGCTTTAGCGATTCCTTCAATGCTCTCTTTTGCTACTTGATTGTTTCCAGCATGGTCAGCGTTTGCATCGGTTGGCATCTCTTGTCCACTCAATTGTTGTGTATTGTCTTGAGCCTCAGGATTTACTTGATCAGTTTTTTTTGTACAACCACTGGCCAAAACTAGAGCAATAGTAACTAGAACTAAAATTTTTTTAACTTTCATAGTGATTCCTCTTTCAGAAATAATGTTAATAAGTACGAAATATAGCACCCAAATTTTAGTTGAACAATAGAGATTTAGTCAATGGGCAACTGTTTTTTTAAAATATCGTCGGTTTACAAATCTATTATTACGTTGATAACGTATCTCAGAGTTAGAGGTGAATATGAAACTATTTGTTCCTGCATTGTTGTTCTTAAGTGTTTTTTTAAATATTTATTTGGCGGGTGATAAGCTTAATCAATACGAAATCGACAGAGTCTCAGTTGTTCAAAGTTCAAAAAGCGTGATACCTAGAGAGATTAGTTTACTTAGTAGCAATGATTCTTTGGCCACAAGGGAGTTGTTATCTCCGACTGGGTGTCAAGCAAATGACAACTTTGTCATAGATGATACAGAGGAGGCGTGGCAGTCAGAAATTAATACTTTATTATTAGAAAAAATCGGACTCGATGAAATTGGAGTCGATAAGTACAATGAGTTAAGAGATGAGTATTTTGAAAATATGGCCGAACTTTTAGGTGATGCTGGATTTAAAAAATATATCGCAATTAGAGATTCCTATTATCAAAAATTTATAAAATGCCAAGGAGGCGGGGACAAGCATGAGTGATCCAGTTCTTTTGATAAATAGTTTGGAAAGCGTCCGTGGTTCAATAATAGGAAGAAATTTGCTTTTTAAAACACCTTATGGGGAAAAACCATTAGTCTACGCAGATTATACGGCAAGTGGTAGGGCCGTAGATTTTATTGAAGATCATGTTCGAGATCTTTTAAACTATTATGCAAACTCTCATACAGAGGACGATTTTACTGGTGAGACAATGACAAGATTGCTTCACGATTCAGAAGCGATTATTAAAAAAATTGTTAGAGCAGGTGATAGTGGAAAAATCATATTTGCAGGTAATGGAGCTACTGGAGCAATCTGTACTTTACAAAAAATTTTGGGAGTCTATTGTGCTCCAGCAACTCGAAAAAATATCTTGGCCTCAATTGACGGTAAGCAACTTGATTCAATTAAGCCGGTTGTTTTTGTTGGGCCTTACGAACACCACTCAAATGAGATTATGTGGAGACAAAATTTTTGTACAGTCGTAGAGATCCCACTTGATAAAAATGGTGAGATTGATTTAATTTTTCTAGAAAACGTAGTGTCGAGTGAGAAGTACAAGAATAGAAAGAAGATAGGTTCATTTTCTGCTGCATCTAATGTATCAGGAATACGAACTCCTGTTTATGAAGTGGCAAAAATTTTACATAGGCACGACGCTTTGGCCTGCTTTGATTTCGCTGCATCAGCACCATATGTTGAAATTAATATGAATAAAGATGATGATAGCTATTTTGATGCTATTTGTCTTTCCCCACATAAATTTCTTGGAGGGCCAGGTGCTGCCGGCCTACTTATCTTCAATGAACGGATCTATCAGAAAGAATTGCCACCAACAATTGCAGCAGGAGGGACAGTTTGCTATGTAACTCATACTCAAGAGAGATTTGTTGATGATATAGAAGAGAGAGAAAAACCTGGGACACCTGGAATATTACAAGCGTTTAGGACGGCCCTGGCCTTCCAGTTAAAAGAAAAAATTGGGATTGAAGCAATTGAAGTAATTGAAAAATATTTTTTCAAAAAGTTTATTGATCGATTTGCTAAAAATGATAAGTTTATTATTTACGGGGTTACTGATCCTGAGAAAAAAATTAATATTGTCTCTTTCAATATTAAGCACGGTGATAGATTTATTCATCCAAAACTTTTTACAAGATTGTTAAATGATCTTTTCGGTATTCAAACAAGAGCTGGCTGTTCATGTGCAGGCCCTTATGGCCACATACTTCTTAGTATCAATGAAGAGAGATCAAACCGGTTTATTGATTTAATTGATGGGTATCAATACGCTGGTCTAAAGCCTGGTTGGGTTCGTTTGAATTTTCATTATTCATTATCGCTCGATGAGTTTGAATATATATGTCAAGCGCTAGAAATGTTGTCAGATTGCTGTCATAAATTTCTTGATGAATATGTTTTTAATTTCAAGACAGGTGAGTGGAGACACTTCTCATTTAAATCAGATGTGTCAGTGGCATCAGTTGTGCTAAACTCGAGATTAGCGCAGAAAAAGCATGGGGATGATTTTAGGTGTTATTTAAATAGCGCAAGGGAAATTATTGAAAAGTTTAGTGACAAACAAGAATCGCGTTCTAGTTTTGATCGTGAGATAGAAGATATTATGTTTTTTTATGTAACAAGATACCTATTTTGATAACTTCAAGCTTGTGGCCGTGCTTTTGCCGTCTCTTAGATATTCAATTTTCATAGTATCACCAGGATGAAGATTATCTAAGATTCGATATATTGATTCAACATCAACAGGCTTCCCATCAATTTTTGTAATGAGGTCACCAAGAAAAATTCTGCCGGTCTGTCTACTTCTTGTTATACCTTTTAATCCTGCTTTATCTGCAGCTCCACCTTCTAATATAGATTCAACAATTACACCTGATTCAATTCCTGCAACTGATGCTGGCATGATTGTCATTTCCATTTTTGGTCTAACGATTCTGCCGTGAGCAACGAGTTGTGGCACAATGCTTTTGATAAGGTTAACTGGAACAGCAAACCCAACTCCGGCACTACTGCCAGATTGACTAAAGATCATTGTATTGATTCCAATTAGTGATCCATCAGAGTCAAGAAGTGGGCCACCTGAATTTCCTGGGTTAATTGAAGCGTCAGTTTGAATCATGCCATCAATCTCTTCTCCGCTAAAACTAGGGATTTTTCTATTAAGTGCCGAGATTATTCCCATACTCATAGAGTGATCGAGTCCAAAGGGATTTCCAATAGCAATAGCTTTTTGGCCAACTCTCAATTTGTCTGACGAACCAACAGTAAGAGGTTTTAAACTAGGTGGTAACTCTTCAAGTTTTAATATTGCAATATCTTTTTGAGGGGCAGCTCCTGCAATTTTGGCGCGATACTGTTTATTATCTTTATGAAATGAAATTAGAAAAATATCACCACCATCAATCACGTGATAGTTGGTTACGATGTGGCCTTCTTTGTCCCACACTATTCCAGTACCACTTCCTCTTGGAATTTTAATCGGATTTAAGCTCCATATTGAGTTTGCAATGGCAATGTTTGAGACGTGGACAACGGAACCAACACTGTTTTCAAAAATTTTGATATTGCTCTCTTCTTCTGTGGTAGTTGCATTTACTGAAAAAATATTTCCGATAAATGAAATTGTTACAGCAATAATTAAATTTGCTTTGTTGAATTTTTTGCTTGTCATGAATTTTTCTCCTTAGCGTTTAATTTGACCATCTTGCTGTTATACAGTTACCAAAATTTTGAGTGAGAGGTTTAATAATTTCCCCATCTTTGTCCATCACATATATGTTTTGAGAGATTCTCTTTTGCTGAAATACTCGTAGAGATGAGAACGCAATAAATTGGCCATCTGGAGAAAATGAAGGGTCTTCGTTTGATCCAAAATTTTTAGTAAGCCTAACAAGCTGTGTTCCAGGTGTGTTTATTCTGAAAATATCAAAACCGTCATCAAGCCATGATGAGAATGCAATCTCTTTTCCATCGGGTGAAAATCTAGGGGTCGCATTGAATTTACCAACGAAGCTAATTCTTTTTACATCATTTTCAACGCTGCTGATATCCATAGTGTAGACTTCAGCTTTACCAGGTCTTCCCGAGAGAAAGGTCATAGTTCTTCCGTCAATTGAGACAGACGGATCAACGTCTGGAGCGTAGTGGTTTGTTACCTTGCGAAGATTTCCAGTATCTAAATTCATGATGTAGATTTCAGCATTACCAGAGTTACTAATTGTTAGAGCTATTTGTTTTCCGTCCGGCAAGAATACTGCTCCAGAGTTCATTCCTGGTTTTGAAGAGAGCAATCGACTCGACTTCGTTACGGTATCATATAAATAGAGATCGATGTTTCTTGTTTTAATAGAACTATTTTCTTTTATTAAACTGTATAGGATTTTGGTGTGATCATTTGAAATAGCAGGAGCAATAGCGATACCTCTGTGGTTGGTGATTTGATCAATGTTTTCACCATCAAAGTCCATAACGTATAACTCCTTTACTACGTTGTTTCTGGTGCCATTTCTATCAGAGATAAAAACTATTTTAGAGAGGAAAGTTGAGTAAGGTTTCCCTGTTATTGCTTTATAAATTTTGTCGCTTATAATGTGAGCGTTAGATCTGAGAGTGACATTTGAAATAGTTACATCAAAAGAAGTAGTTTCGCTCTCTTTTGCTACATTATATAAAGTTGTTTTTATTGTACAAGCGCTAGTAGTGTTTAAGCACGATCCGGTCAAACCTACGAAGTAATCTATGTTTGATCGTTTAAGTGAACTAAGGTCAGGGCCACCAAGTAGTGACTTTGGAGTTAAGTCAGAAATAGCAAAAACTTTTTTGTAAAATGAAAAATCACTAGAGATGACTTCTCTAATTTTATTTAATGTTTGTTGTTGTTGTGAGGACGTAGCTCCTTGAATACTGACAGTCCCAATGGCAATTGTGTCTTTTCTGAAACTGGCTTCGCCGACTGCTACAATTTTGCTTTCGTCGGCATATAATGGGCCAACTACTAAAAAAAATACAATTAAGTTTTTAATAATTGTTGTCATAAATTACCTCGTAAAATAGTTATAGTGGAAATCCTAAAATTATCGTTCCTTTTGCAAGCTCATGTTTAATCTCTTGTGGAGATGTAGGAAACGGAGATGCTTGTTTGATAGCAAGAATTGCTTGCTCGTCATACTCTTTGGTTCCACTACTTTCATGAACTACTAGTTTAATAATATCTCCAGTATCGTTAATAAACACTCTAATTCTACATTTTAATTCTTGGTTTGAGAGGTAACTTGGAAGAACCCAAAATTGCCTAACAAGATTCACGATTTGATCAGCATAATTTGAAATGAGAGTTCCTTCTTCTTGACTATTCTTTGTTCCGGTTAAGTTGCTACCCTTGCTTATTTTATTACCTTCAGCGATAAGGGCCTTAAGGTTGCCGAGATCTTTTTTAGAAACATTTTTTTTTGTTTTATCTTCGTTTTTTATTTCAATTTTTGCAATTTGCTTATCGCTTAGTTTTTTTAATGTATTCAAGAAATTTTCTTTTTGGATTATTTTAGTATCTTCTTTCTCGATTTTTTTCCACTCTTCATTATCTTGACTTAGGACCTTAAGCTCTTTAACCGTCATAGTTGGCATGGCAACGACATCTACTTTTATTGATGTCTCAATTACGGATAAGTCCACTTTGTTGCTGTTAAAAAAAGTAGAAAAAGTAAGAGTCATTCCATACATAGCAAGGAAAAATCCTGCATGGATAATGACTGAAAGTGTGAAATAGTTTTTTTCAGTCTGATTAGACTCTGTTAAAGAGTAGTAGTTACTCATTCTCATTCTCACTCTTTCCCTCTAACTCGGTAATGAGAGCGATATTTTCAATCCCTTCACGCTTTAAATGTGACATCAATGTTGCAACTTTTCCGTAACGTATTCCATAGTCTGCCCGTAGGTAGAGTGTATCTGTATTTGTCTCTTTAAACTCATTTCGAATGGCAGGAACTAGCTCTGGTAGCAGGTATCTGTCTTTTTTTAAATAATACTCATCAAGCCTTGTAAATGATAAAATAACTTGTTGAGCGTTTAAATTAAGCCTGTTAACTTCTTTGGTTTTTGGAAGGGTAAGTTTTATTCCATTAAACATTAGAGGTGCAGTTATCATAAAGATAACTAAGAGTACAAGCATGACATCAACAAGAGGTGTTACGTTTATGTCTGCAATCGGGCCTTTCTTGCCAATCTTTGCGCCCATTTTCCGCTCCTATATTTTACTAATCAGAGTTCTTTCAACACTGTTAAGAAAATCTTTGCTGAAACTATCCATGTCAGCATTAACCTGTTCTTTCTTTGTATTAAAATGGTTGAAAAACCATAGGGCCGGGATAGCTGCGGCAAGACCAATAGCAGTCGCGATTAACGCTTCAGCAATTCCAGGAGCTACAGCACTAAGAGATGCATTTCCAGAAGATAAACCACGGAATGAGTTTATGATTCCCCATACGGTACCAAATAGCCCAACAAAGGGAGCGATAGATCCAATACTTGCAAGAATTGGCAGTCTGTTATCCATGTAACTGTTTGCGCTATTTATTCCAGCATCAAGAGATCTACTTAGTGCTCCAATTCCAAAACTACTATAATGCTCTTTAGTATCTGTTAAAGTGTAGTTAGAATTTTTCATTGATTGTTGAAGACTCATCAGTTCGTCGTTACCTCGTTGAAAAATAAGTTTAAACGTGGAAAATCCAATATTTTGGGCATTGCTATTTATTTCTGAGAAAGAGCTGCTGTTTTGAAAAACATTGATAAACAAGGCATTGTTCTCATTAATAGTTTTAAACTCTTTTCTTTTTTTGATCACTATTGACCATGAATAAACAGAAGCAAGAAAAAGTAAAAAAAGTACAAATTTTATTACAGGGCCTGAATCTGTAATAATTTGCAAAATATTAATATTTCCTTCCACAGCATCACCTCTTTTAAGTTGTTTGATTATTATATATTGTTGTTTTTAAATGTGAATAACATATTGCGATTATGTAAAAAGCAGCCATCGCTAAAGTGAAATTTTCGTGTGAAATTTTATATAGAGAGTAGTGATTTCCCCATAAGATGTCTGTGCCAAGAAAAGAGGCGAATGGCCCGATGCAAGCAAGAACGAATAAGAGGCTATTTCCCCAGCTGGCAGTTGCGGTTTTGGTTAGAAGCAAAACCATCGAGAGGTTGAGATAAATGGAAGCGTTGAAATTAGTACAGTATGGGAAAATGATGATTGTGGCAATTTGTGTTATGGCCGGGAGTAGCAAACATCCGACTATGTAATGACGCTGAGATATTGGCATTACGAAATTAAATGCGTGGATGATTATAAAATCGGTAAGAATAAATACTACCGTTCCTAAATAGGATATTGAAAATCTAAAGAAGTTTATATCTGTAAAAGTATTATTACTAGATATCACATTAAAAAGTAGGGTTAATGTAAAAGCCGCTATTATTAAGACAACTGCCTCAATATCTGGTGTATTAATACCAGATGACATTTTGCTGATTAAAAAATTTTTGCTATCGTTTTTGAATTCAAACCAGATGTAGATGGGAATTAAGGCAAGAACTTTTGAGATGATGATAATCTGCCATCCCTGATCGGTAATCCAATCCTCTATAATTCTTAGGTCGTGTTCGAGTAAAAAATGGATAAACGATGCGATTGAGACTACAAACATGTGAACAAACCAGACAATCAAGCAGTAAGCTGCAAAGAACAGTAGGTGATTAAGAAGGTTGCGTGTGCTTTTAGAGCTTACTTGTTGCATATATCTCTATAGTAACTTCTTTGGTGGAAGTATCCATTTAAGTTGCATCTCTGGTGAAGGGTAAATTTTACTATATAATTTGTACTCTTCTTGAGATTGGATTAGATCTCTAATTTTTTCTAGGAGTTTTTGGTAACTTGCCATTAAAACGGGATCTTGTTTTAAAATTTTGGCCATCTCTGTAGTGACTTGAAATTGTTGCTGGAAAGAAAATCCTTTGTCGAAAATTATCTTGTCATATTTTTTGATTACTTCGTCTATTATTGATTTACCAAGCTTTTTTTGATGAAAATTGCTGCCAAGTAAATCTTCTAGCTCTTTGGTTTTTGCAAATTCAGTGAAGTAGTCGTTTTGAACTCGGAGCATGTCTTCGTAAAGGAGCAAAGATATTTCTGTCTTAGATAAGTCCATGGATTTTATGAATGGAACTGATAACAAAAATAGCAGATCATCTTTATTTGAGGGTAGTGCGAAGTGGGTTATTGCTGTTGTGTTGACAAGAAGAATTTTAAATTTTTTTTCTGGGATGTTGATTTTTTCAAGAAATGTTGCAAAACTACTATCAATACCATAGTCCGGTTTTTCAAAGTCCCAGCGAATAACGGGACTATTTCTTACTAGCCAATATTCGGATATAAAGCTCCAAATTTGATTCTTATCTGGTACATTATAACGTTGAATAGTTTTTTGTAGCGTGGCACTTTTTGTCTTTTCTTCTTCAGTTTTTTTTTGATCAGCAAGTGCGTCTAATCCGTCATTTTTTAAAATAGATTTGATGTTTTCAAACTTGTTTTCAGCTGCGATGATTGGCTTAATTAGAAAAAATACAAGGAGTACAAACTTTATCATTACTTGATCCTTGATTTACCGATTATATATTGATCATATAGTCGGCCCCAGTGGTAAATTTCTGATAACTCTAAATTGAGAAGGTTAAAAAACTTCGGGTAATCGTCTTGAAAGCAAGGCGTTTTTTTTGCGCTAATGTACTCTTTCTTGATAAAACCAGTGTATGGCCCAACTTTAACATTTCCCCACTCTTTTTCAAATTCAATAACTCTTAGTGGTTGGCCACAGCTAATAGTGGTAACAGTTTCAGCATCGCTCCCCTTTTGTAGATGAACAGTACCGTACATCTGGTTGTAATAGTGTATGCCGGGGAGATATTTTGCCTCTGCTTGTTTTGATTCTATAATTTCATCAGCAGCAGTGATTGATACTGAAATAAGTAACAAAAATGTGATGGCAAGAGTGACTTTTGGCATTTTTACACCTTCCATCTGAATTGAATTGTTTCCCAGTTGTGACATTGTGGACAACGCCAGAAAATATCATCAGAGTTATAGCCACACTGTTTACAAAAATGTCTGGCAAGTGATTTGTGAAGGCCATCTAAAAGTTCACTAGTCTTTTCTACTGCTTCTGTGGTTCTTCCAAGTTGAATGAGTATTTTGATATACTCAATTTTAAGGACTTCGCTTGAGTCGTTATCTGATTTAAGCCACCCTTTAATAATTTCATATGCATCTTGATACTTGTCGTGTTTTGTTAATAGTCTGACCTTAGATAAAATAACTGAAGGCGAAGATAAGAATTCGGTATCATTCATATTCAAGAAATGCTCTTTGAGAATTGCTAATTTTTCAACATAGTCGTTGATAATAGCTTCTGATGACTTAAATGGTTCTTCTAATGATACAAAAATAAAGGTAGCATACATAGGATGTTCTTTTAATAGTTCAAGAAGAAGATTTTTAGCATCATCCATATTTGTTTTTAAAATATACAACCTGAGTTTTAGTATTTTCGCAGAGACTGAAGGGGCGTGCCTTAAAGCATCTTCTAGTGTGTCACTACACATAGATAAGTTGCCACTGTTTAAATAATTCTTCGCTTTTTGAACAAGAATGTGTGAAATCGTTTCAGATTGATCATCGTGACTAATTTTAGATAACATTAATCTGTAGTTGTATGCCTTGTCCCACTCTTCAATATCTTCATGGATTCTGCAAAGAGAGAGAATAACTTCAGTTTGATCTCTATTAATTTTTAAAACGTCTTCGTATGTACTGATGGCCTTATCAATAAAGCCACCTTTGTCAAAATCAATTGCTAATTCATGTAGTGCCTTTAATCTTGTTGATTCGCTAATGTTATCTCGTGCAATCAGAGATCTGTGTATCCCTATTGCTTTTTCAATCTCACCATTACTTCTAAACAGACCACCAAGTGTAAAGTATGTTTCAATTGTCTCTCTATTTATATCAACAGCATTAAGAAACTCTTTGATCGCTAGATTTTTATTTCCGACGATGAGGTGTTGTGTGGCATTTAAAAATATTTTGGATTGTGCCTCAAAAATAGAGTTACGATATTTTTTAGATAGCTTAATGCCAGAATCTTTTTCGATAACATAGTGGTACAAAAAAACTAAGGTTAGTACAATTGCTATTATTGCCAGCGTATGATCTTGTGCCCACAGTGTAATACTGTCCATCATTTATTCCCGTAGAGTAACATTGGTGTTTTATCAGTCATAGTGTTTATTTTAAGAGGTGCTAGCATGCTATCTACATCACTTAGAAGAGATGAAAGCGATGATTTTTTTTTGCTTTTTATAAATTTAAGGCTACATTTTCCTGATATATTTAGCTCTTTGTGGATGGCCCTTGCTGCTCCCCATAGGCCACCAAGCTCATCAACAAGTCCATACTCTTTTGCTTGTGCCCCAGAAAAAATTTGACCTTGGGCAAGTTCATGAAGATCTTTTTTTAATCTCTCTTTCCTTGTTTTGTTGATGTCATTTATAAATTGACTATGAACATCTGCAAGAACTTCGCTCATATATGCTTCTTCTTCAGGAGTGATTCTTCGATATGGACTTCCAGAGTCTTTATATTTTCCACTTTTCACAGAGTAAAAAGACATTTTGGCAAACTCGTAAAGTTTGGACATGTCCACTAGGTTCATAATTACTCCAATTGATCCTGTAAGCGTTCCTGGGTTTGCATAAATTTTTCTTGCAGCAGCACTTATATAATACCCCCCGCTTGCCGCAACTGATCCCATGCTAGCATACACAGGTTTAATCTGGTCTATTCTTCTGATCTCTTCATAGATCTCTTGAGTTGGTGCAACCGATCCTCCAGGAGAGTCAACGCTTATAATGATCGCTTTTATTTTTTTATCTTCTTCAGCTTGAACAAGTTGTTCGATGATTTGTTTTGATGTTAGTATTATCTCAGAGACAGTAACAACCGCAACCTTTGCATTTTTGCTACTGTCGTTATCATCGTCAGCTCGGTCTCCAATTATAGATTCGTTAAAAGAGTTTCCTACAGAGACAATCACAACGCCAACGGTTGCAAAGAAAAGTAAACCGAATACCAAAAATACTATCAGAAAAATCTTTGTTCCCTTGCTCATGCTCATTGAATCACCCTCATTTACTACATATAATTTGCATATAAAATTAATATATTAGCTTTTAAAATACTGGTTGATAATGTTTTTTTTAGTTTATTGACAAAAAAGCTCAAGCTTTAAGACTAAAGGTCGATAAGTTTATGACGATGGTTCTTTGGTGAAAACCATTACTATGGAGGTGACTATGAAAGGTATTTTTATTACAGCATCATTACTACTTTCGACTTCTGTTTTTTCTCTAGATAGCGAAAAGTGGAACTATCCTGGGCCAAAAATTGTCGACACAAACTATAAAACAGTCAGTGTTGTTAAAGAGAAAGAGAGTGATGATCCAGCTAATAATACATACGGTGTTAGTGAAAAAACAAGATTGATGGCATCTGAAGAAGAGAAAAAAGCAGAGGTAAAAAGAGATCCTTCTTCAATAAATAAAGATGAAGAGATGAAATCTCTGCCGATGGCAAGACCTTCTGCATGGCCAGATCCAGAGCCAAGATATTGGAACATTAGAGGTAAGTATTAGAGGACGGTTATGATTAGTAGTCGACTTTATATAGTAGCGTTCCTCCTGTTTATTACTTTTGTAGGGATAGGTATTGTGGACACATTTGCGGATGGAACTAAGAATCGTGGCCCAAGAGTTGATCCTAATTATAAACAAGGGGTGCCGTCTTTTACTCAAGTCATTGAGTCAATTGGACAGGGCCCAAATTTTTCACCGACTTGTTCAGATGAAGTCCAGGTTGGCCCTGCCATATCTCGAGATTTAGAGGTGGCCGCTCTAGTAGAGAAGTTGACTTGTGTCGCTAGAAAGAAAATGGAGATCGATTCATCTAGGCTAGATGAATCGAAGGAAAATATTGAACTTGTGGCACCTCTTATTATTGATATGTTCAAAAGGCACGAGATTTTAGAAGGGCATAAGAATATGATGCTCGCACATATGATAACAGAGACGGGTTCGTTTATTAAAATGGAGCAAAAAAGAGATGGTGAGAAGAAGTACAAAGAGTTTCTAAGAGGGAGAGGAATGTTTCACTTGACGGGATGTTCTAACTATATGTCCTACGCATACTATCTTGCTCATCCCGGATGTAAACGGCCAAGTGATATTCAGGTGAAAATCGGAAAAAAAGGTTTTTATAAATTAGATAACAAGGAATGCGTTGTAAATCCTCAGGATAAACAGGTATCAATTTTGGCCTTAGCGAAAGAGCAGCACTTAAGCAAAAGTGACGACTCATGTCTACCTCGTAAAGGTAAAGATGAAACAGTGTTTAACAATGAAGGAATGGCATTTTATGATAATTTTGAAAAGATAGGCCATCCAACAGGTGAGATTATTTTTGACGGAAAGAGCGACTGGTACTACGCAGTTGATTCAGCCGGATGGTTTTGGAAGAATAGTTCTAGAGCAAAAGAGATTTCAGAAAATGTTAAAATGGTAAAGACGATACCTGTTGTAACTGGCGGTGATTCTGGGACTGATGATAGGTTGAAAAATTATTCGATGTTAAATAAAATTGATGCTGCAGTAAAATCAGGAAAAGGATTAATTTGTGAACAACTCTTGAATGTGAAATAGATGGTTAAGTTGAGCTTGATTTTAATTGGCCACAGGCGGCCATAATGTCTTGGCCTTTCGAGAGTCTTACAGTGCACAGAAATCCCCGATTTAGTAACTGATCTTTGAACCATTCAAGCCTCTCATCTGTTGGACATTGAAATTTTGAGCCAGGAAACTCATTAAATGGGATCAGATTTATTTTAGATAGTTTTTTATCTAATAATTTTACTAGTGCATTTACATCGATTTGACGGTCATTTAAATCTTTTATTAATAAATACTCATAAGTAATAGAGCGGTGTGCTTTTAATTTTATAGTTTTTATTGCTTGAAAGAGTCTTTTTAAATTGTAGACTTCGTTTATTGGCATTAGCTCACTTCTGATGTCATCATGAGCTGCGTGAAGAGAAATTGCAATATTAACAGGTGGAAATTCGTTTAGTTTTTCAATTTGAGGAACAAGGCCAGATGTGGATAGCGTGACTCTTCTCTGGCTAAGCATTAAACCTTTATCTTCAAGAAAAACTAGTGTCGCGTTTTTTACTGATTCGAAATTATGTAGAGGTTCGCCTTGGCCCATAAATACAATGTTTGTTGCTCTAATGTTTGAATCAACATTATTTTGTAGCCATAAAGTGACGGCCATAAATTGGCCAACTATTTCACTGGTTGCTAGGTGTCTAGTTAATCCTTGAGTTGCGGTATTACAAAATGTGCAACCGATGCAACATCCTACTTGGGATGAGAGGCAAAAGGTTAATCTGTCATCTTTTCCTGGTATTGCTACAGTTTCGACACAGTTCTTATCTTCAAACTCGACAAGAAATTTGCGAGTACCATCCTTAGATAGAAGATCAATTTTAATTTTGGGTAGCGTTGTAGAGATGGATTTGATAATGTGTGATCGTAACGCTTTTGAGATATTGCTCCAGTTGTTTGGATCAATTTCAAAATCTTTGTATATCCATTTAAATATTTGATCAGCAGCAAATTTTGGATAAGAATTATAAATCAAATATTTTTGAAGTGATTGATGGGTAAAACTAAAAATAGAGAGTTGCTTCATGGCCTAATCGTTGTGACACCAAGATGGATCACTCATTTCAATCGTTGCGGTTAAGGCCTTATGATCTGATCCAAAAATATTTCCCCAAGCTTTAGAGTTCACTGCGGTAAATCCTCTTAAGAAAATGTGATCGACGACATTATCAAAAACCCTCATTCTCTCGTCTGGCTCAAATTTGACCGGAGAAAAAAAGTAGTTTTTCATAATATTAAGCAGAAACTCCGTTCTGACTGGAGACCATGAGTTAAAATCTCCAGCGAAAATTGCTGGCCCATCAAACCCTTTGATCTTTTCGAAAATATCGATTAGCTGTTGTTTGTTTGTAGCATGGGTTACAGCATTGATGCCATGGATATTAACAACGAGTAATGGTCGATTACAATTTTTTAGTTGGTAGTAAGTAAATAAAGTCACTTTTCTTGTTGTAACTAATACCTCTTTTGATTTTGTAAGTAGTGCACTCTCTTGAATTGGCGTAACTGTTGCGGCAGTTGATAAACCAGTGTCACCAAAAGAATTGGCAAATACATGTTCAAATTTTAAATCATTCTCATAAGTAGATGCCATCATGCCAGTCATCATGGACTCTTCTAGAATTAGCAAATCCTTATTTGCCTTTAGAAAATTAAAATCTATTTGCCAAGATGGCATTCTTCCTTTGTACTGATTCCATATCAAAACTTCAATACTGCTTGGATCAATAACATCTGAACTACTTTTACCAAAGTGGATGATATCGCCACCTTTTAGGACGGTAGAATCATCAACTGTTGCAATAGATGATGGCAAATGAATTGTTAGAATTAAGAATAAAATAACAGCAGTTTTTTTTATAATAAATTTTTTCATTATTAAATGATAGTGTGACTGGCCGTTTAAGTAAATATTCTATTCCAGATGTTGTTCTTGCCTATGTCAATATTATGAATAGTTTCACCTTGTTCAAGTAGTGACTGTAAGAATTTTTCAGAATTAAAGACATTATCTACCGCTTGGTTATATTTTTCGACGGATAAAATCACGATCTCTTGAGACTTTAGCGTTTGGCAAAGATTGAATGAGTATTTTTGGAGATCTCCGATACTATTAAACGGGCCAATGCCGTGTGAGTAGATTTTTGATGGCCTAGAGATTGAAAAAAAATTAGAGTACGTCGCATCTAAAGTTTCATTGTCGAGTTGGCCATCTTCGTTAAATAGGTGAATGAAATAGTATGCTAATTTGTGGTAAGTATATATTCCAAATATTGTATTGTTATCATTTATTCCCATTTTTTTTCCATTTATGGCGAATAGATCCCAAAGTCGAGATCTATTGATCCTCCAGGTAGCAGCTCAACATTAATCTCATTTCTAGCTGTAGTGAACGATGAGTATTTTGGTGTTCCAGCTTTTATTAAAACAAAATTATTTATCATTGGAAGTTGAACATATTGTTTATAGCTTGATGGGTTATAAAGATTTAGTTTCCTTACCTCTTCGTAATTTAGTTCATTGGTATTATCAAATCTTTTGCGCCAAAAAAAACAGATATCTGGGCCGTATTTGATTGGAAGGTGAATTACCGATAGAGTGGTAATTAGTTTTGTCCAAAACTCATTCTTTTTGTCACTTTGTTTTGTGCTAAGAACAGCTCCATCAAAAAGAATCATTTTCCCATCGCCAAGCGATGCGTGTTTAATATCACAATGAAAAAATAGAGATGTAGTATTAATGGAGTTTTCAATAAAAAATGATTCTATTTTTCGTTTTATATTTGAGTCAAGTTCTGCAGTATCAAGAATGATCCGGCCACCATTCATTAAAAATTTAATTATGTTTTTATATATTTTTTCATTGATATCTTTTCCAGAAAAACAGTACACAGATGAGTAATCTTCTGTGTTTGAGTCGTTTTGGTAGCTATTTTTTAAAATGTATGACCACGGGTACTCTTTTTTTAAATGTTCGAGCAATCCTGTTTTTATCCAAGTCAGTTTGGCATCGGAACCTGGTTCAAGGATTGAAGCAAAATCAAATAGTGTAAATAGTTTAAGCGGCCCAGAATATTCAGTGTTATCATCATCTGAAACAGATGAGTGAAACGCCGCAGGGATTAGCGTGTTGCTGACAATTTCATCTAACTCAAGTTTTAATACACCTGTTTTATGAGAGGCAGAGATCAAAATAGATGATGGTATGATATCTCTTGTCGCCATATCAAAAAGCGTCCGTGAATGATCAATGGTATTATCACTTCTTGTTACCCTATTAAATGTGTCGTTTGGAGAAGCGCCAAGGAATGCCACGTTGATTGGCCCTTCCCAGTTACTAGATAAGCTCTCTTGACATGTGCCTACATATAGCTCTTGCATGGTTGCAGTAAATTCATGAATAAGTGCAAGCTCCTCTTCTTGTGAGCGAGGAAATGTTTCATCGATAGGTATATTTTTTTTCTTGATTGAGATAAATCTTGCAAATGAGGTGTGGAATAGTTTGGATCTGTCGTGAAGATAGCTATAAAATTGCCCATCTTGAAAATATCCATACACACCACCCCAAACAGGTGAGCTTATTTTTTCAGCCTCAAAATATTTAGCAAGTGCTGAGACAAATGATTGGAATGATTTATATACTTTGGGGTCAAAAAAAGAGTATAAATGAAAGATAGAATTTTCTGGGTCGACAGTGGTGTACATTAATCCATTTGGATCAGTTGCCTTTGTTGTAGCAACTTCATGAGGAACACCTCCATTTTGAATGAATGGAGCAGGTGTTAATGGACAAAGAAACTGAGGGAGGTGCCCTAGCTTTATAGCAACTCTATTTAATTTGGCCAAATCAGTTTCAGGTTTTTTTGTAGCAAAATCATATTTTCCAAGCTCAGCATGATGAAGCGCCCAGTTAATTGGAATAATGATTCGCTTGCCTCGACCTATCTCAGCAAGCTTTGCTTCCCAAAGTGTTGAAGATGTTTTCCAGTAAAGAAACCAATTCTCTCCCGGAAATATGATGTCAAAATCTTTGGCAGTTATGGATTTTTTTTGCAAAATCTTTCTTCCCTAAAAAAAATGCAGATAACGCACTTAATTATACCTGTAGTTTGAGTCTGATGTAAAGCCTCTTGTCTTGTCAACTATTTAAGTTTGGGCTATAATTCTGTGTTCAATTTTTTTTTACCTAGCTAATGACATGTTGCACACGTGAGCGTTAATTTGTCCTTGGAGATTTAATATGTGGTTTTTTTCAGATGAAGAGCGAGAGTTAAGAGAGGTCTGTAAGTCTTTTTCGGAAAAAGAGTTGGCACCTTATGCTGCCAAACATGATCAAAATGAGAGTTTTAATATTTCTGCATTTAAAAAAATGGGAGAGCTGGGCCTACTAGGTATCACTGCTGATCCAAAATATGGAGGCTCAGGTTTAGGAGCAACAGCTTCGACGATTGTTATGGAAGAGTTTGGCAAAGCATGTGCTTCAACCACTCTTAGTTATCTAGCTCACGCAATGCTCGCTGTTAATAACATCCAAGTAAATGCAAGTGAGCAACAAAAAGAGAAGTATTTACCAAAGTTAATAAGTGGTGAACATATTGGTTGTATGGGGATGAGTGAGCCAGAGTTTGGCTCTGACGCTTTAGGTATTCAGACAAGAGCGAAAAAAGTTGGCAATGAGTATGTGATTAACGGAACAAAAATGTGGATCACTAATGCTGAGTATGCTGACGTCGCTTACGTTTATACAAGAACAGGCGAAGGCAAACGAGATCTTTCAACTTTTATTATTGAAAAAGGGATGCCAGGTTTTCATTTTGGAACAGCTATTCACAAAATGGGAATGAGAGGGTCCCCAACAGGAGAACTGATTTTTGATAACGCAAGAGTTCCTATTTCAAGCTTAGTTGGTAAAGAGGGAGATTCAACCTATCACATGATGAAAAATCTTGAGATTGAAAGAATCACAATTTCTGGAATATCTCTTGGAATCGCTCAAGCGTGTTTAGAGCAATCAGTGCGATATGCTAACGAGAGAAAACAGTTTGGGAAAACTATTGGAAATTTTCAACTCATTCAAAAAATGTTGGCAGAGATGGCAACTGAAGTTGAGATGATGAGACATTTTATTTATTCAGTTGCAAAAAATTATGATCTTGGGAATAAAGGGCCTACAGTTGCAGCGCAAGTGAAGCTAGCGCTGCCAAAAATGGCGACCAAAATTGCGCTCGATGCTATTCAGTTGCATGGAGGGTACGGTTACAGTAGAGAGTTTCCACTTGAACGTTACTTGCGAGATAACAAGCTTAATGAGATAGGTGCAGGAACAAATGAAGTAATGATAATGATTATTGCAAAAAATATTTTAAAAGAAGCGAGCAGATAGATGCATTCAGAATTACAGATTGAGATACGTGAACAACTTAAACGTTTTAGATTAAATAAAATTGAACCGTTAATGGAGAGCGATGATTCATCTGGGATTTTTAGAATGGAAATTTATAAGGAGCTTGGTGAGCTTGGGTTTACCGGGATGACTCTTCCAGAAGAGTATGGTGGCGCTAGTTTAACCTATCAAGATCTTTGTGTAGTTCTTACGGAGATAGCAAAATCTTCAATCTCCTATGCTGTTACAATCTCTGTCTCTACTATGGTTCAAGCGATTATTAATCAGTTCGGAAATGAGAAACAAAAAAACAAATATCTACCAGCAATGACGAGCGGAGAAGAGATCGGTGCATTTGCTCTTACTGAGTCTGGGGCCGGATCAGATGCGGCCTCTTTGCAGACTACTGCAAAAAAAGTTGATGGGGGATATGTTTTAAACGGTTCTAAAATGTTTATCACTAGCGGTGGTATTGCTAAAACATACATAGTAATGGCAAGAACTGGTGGAGCTGGCGCTAAAGGTATCTCCAGCTTTATCGTTAGAGATGGAGCGAAAGGTTTTAGCTATGGTAAGGCCGAAAAGAAAATGGGTTGGAAAATATCGCCAACGAGAGAGCTGATTTTTGAAAACTGCTTTGTCTCTGATGATGATTTGCTTCAGCAAGAAGGAATTGGGTTTAAAATAGCAATGGCCGCACTTGATAAAGGTAGAATTACGATAGGTTCTCTTGCTGTTGGTTTAACAGAAAGAGCAATTGAAGAGGCCGTCAAATATGCAGTAGATAGAAAGCAGTTCGGTCAACCAATTTATGATTTTCAAGCTCTTCAGTTTATGATTGCAGACTGCGCAACAGAGTTAGAGGCGAGCCGGTTATTGGTCGAAAGAGCTGCGCTTCTTTATGACTTAGGAAAAAGCGATCCTAAAATGGCCGCAATGGCAAAACTTAAAGCAACTGATACAGCAATGAGGGCCACAACCGATGCGGTGCAAATTTTAGGTGGTGTTGGATATACAGCAGAATATCCAGTGGAAAGATTTATGAGAGATGCAAAAGTTCTTCAGATAGTTGAGGGAACCAATCAGATTCAACGAATAGTGATTGCAAGAAGTTTAAAAAAAGAGCTTGCGTAGATTTGCTCAGACTTGAATTAAATTGTAAATGAGTAAATAATAATTAAACATTGGTTCTTGTTTTAAGAGGGTTTTATAGTAATGTCAGGTAGTGGCGACGATTCAACAATTGTATTAACGGACATAAAAGCGGCACTTTCAAAAGCTGATGATGAAGCAGCGGCTTCAGATCAACCGGCGGCCCTAGTTGTTGTTGGTGGTGATTTAAATGGTACGCTCTTTGATCTAGTTAATAGGACTGTAACAGTTGGAAGAAATCCTGACAATGAGATCTCTTTAGAGTTTCAAGGTATTTCTAGATATCACATGCGTGTCATGATGAGTGGATCGCAATGGGTTCTAGAAGATGCTGGCTCAAGAAATGGGACGTATTTAAATAACAGAAAAATTGATGGGTCGGTAGAGTTAAGTCGAGGAGATATTATTAAGCTTGGTAGTATTGCTCTAAAATACTTACCCAAAGGTGATCCGGAGAGATTAACCTACGATAAGTTAAGTCACGATGCCAATACAGATCCACATACAAAATGTTACAATAAAGGATATTTTAATAAGAACCTTGATATAGAAGTAAAAAAATCTAAGGTAACAGGAGACCCACTTTCTTTAATTATAATGGATCTCGATCATTTTAAACATCTAAACGATACTTATGGCCACGATGCAGGAGACTATGTATTAAAGGAGCTTGCAGATTTAATTAGAGGTGGTGGGATAAGAACGATAGATATTTTTGCTAGATATGGTGGTGAGGAGTTTGTAATTCTTTTACCAAAAACAAATATAAAGAAATCTTATGAGATCGCAGAGCGAATAAGGAAGCTTATTGAGGAGCATCCGTTTATATATGATAATGACGAGCTACCAGTAACTGCTTCAATCGGAATTGCAGATTATCGACAAGGGGTTTTAACTGGGACTGATCTTTTTCGAAGAGCGGATAATGCTGTTTATCAGGCCAAAAATGGAGGGCGTAACCAGGTTCAATTTTATCGTAAATAATTTGCGAGGAGACGCCCTTTTAAGATTCAACTTTTACCGGAACATTTAATCGATCAAATTAAGGCAGGAGAGGTCATTGAACGGCCATCATCTGTCATCAAAGAGCTATTAGAAAATTCAATTGATGCTGGAGCAACCAAGATAGATATTTCTGTTATCGATAATGGTATTGAGCTTATTTCCGTTGCTGATAATGGAGATGGCATGGCATTTAATGAACTCCCATATGCTTTTTGTCGACACGCTACTAGTAAAATTAAAAAATTTGAGGATATATATAATCTTTCAAGTTTTGGGTTTAGGGGTGAGGCCTTAGCAAGTATTGCGAGTATCAGCAGAATGAGTTGTCACAGCATTCCCAAAGACAAATTATCTGATGGTGGAAAAATTGAAATTCATGGAGGCCGTGAACTTACTCATGTTCGTTGCGGTGGAACAGATCATGGTACTACCATTTTTATAAAAGATATTTTTTTCAATACGCCAGTTAGAATGAAGTTTGTTAAATCAAAAGGGTCTGAGAAAAATTCTCTAGTAAAATTGATCAATAGTTTTGTAATTAACAACCCAACGATATCTTTTTCTGTAAAGTGGGATGATAAAGATCGATTAATTTATAAAGCGTTAGAGATAAATGATTATCGTGAGAGATTTTTAAGAGTTTTTGGAAAAGGGAAAATGTCTTTAGGGAACTCTACGTTAGTTCATGTGGTTGGAGAGTATGGAGATAGTCGGTTTAGTGCGGAGGTGATGGTAGACGTAAGTAAGGGGAGTGGCAATGCAACTCAGTTTATTTTTGTTAACGGAAGATATGTTGAAGATAAACAGATTCACCACGCTGTTACTAAAGGGATGGAAAATGTTTGGCCAGCAGGATTTAGAGGAACATACTGTCTCATGATAACAGTTCCACCATCACAGATTGATGTTAATATTCATCCAAGAAAAACAGAGGTTAAGTTTAAAGATGGGCAAATATTATATTCATTAATCGTAAGTAGTATTTCAAAAGTAGTTGTTGATAAACAAAAGATTCGTGACGATGTAGTAAGTAAGAGTGGAGTTAATCAGAGCATTCCTGATTATGATGAGCAAGTGGACTGGGGTTCACTTCTTGGAGCTGGCACGAATGATCTTATTCAAGCTAAGGAGATACATCCTAGACATGAAATAAGTGTAGAGATTGGTAAACGTTACCGGTTACACGTTATAGATGATGAAGTGCTTGTTTATGATGTTAAGGAGATGTTAATAGATTTCCTCTGTACTTTAGTAGGTAGACATGAGGCCAGTGGTGAATGTCAGGTAGTACCCCTCCTCGTGGCCTCTGTTGTAAACGTTAAATATGAAGACTTAAGAAAATCATTAATTTTTTTAGAGCGACTAGGGATTGAGGTTTTTGCAGTTTTAGAAGAGAAAACGGCGATAAAAACTCTTCCTGTCTGGTTAGAACCATTTAGAAATCATGTTTTTTTAAATGTATTTATTGAAATTTTTATTGATAAAAAAATTGATTCTGTAAATGAATTCTATAGTGCAGCTTGTTCGATGAAGATTGATTCATCAATTGTTTTCACTGATTATCAAATTAAAAAAATCAGGACAGAAACAAAATTGTTTAAAGTCATAGATGAAAGTAGTTTGGCGACTATTTTTAAGGATAGCTAATGTGTTGGAATGTTGCGATTATTTCTGGGCCAACTGCAACAGGTAAAACCTCGGTGGCCATCTCTCTTGCAAAAAGAATAGTCGATGCTGGTTATGAGTGTATTGTTGTTAATTTTGATTCATTGCTTTTTTATAAAGAGTTAAATGTTGGGACAGCAAAACCAAGCTTGAAAGAGATGTGTGGCATAAAACATGATCTTATAAATATTGAGAGTGCAAAGAATCCGGTTAATGTTTCTGTATATAAAGCAGTCGCGACCAAAGTAGTTAATGATCATTTACAAAATGGTCGAAAAGTCTTGCTGGTAGGTGGAAGTGGCTTTTATCTAAGGGCCCTTGTTAAAGGGATGTATGAGTCGTTAACGACTTCTGCTAGTGTTAAACATGAGGTTGCCGATATATTAAGAAGAGACGGCATAGATGGACTTTTGCTTATCTTAGAAAAAAATGATTTACCAAGTTATCAGCGACTACATCGAAATGATGAGTATAGAATTGTAAGAGCTGTGGAGCATTTCCTTACAAATGGAACTCCGTTTTCAGAGCAAAAACAAAAGATGGATGAGAGCGAACCTTACAACTACTTAAAAACGGTTCATCAAGAGTGGAAGGTGAAACATATTCATTTAGATGTTCCTAAAGCAGAGCACATAAAGATAATTGAGGAACGAACTAGAAGTATGATGGAAAATGGTCTTTTTGCAGAGGTGGAGCAGTTACTCGAAAGTGGATTTAGCGGTAGAGAAAAACCTTTGCAATCTATAGGCTATAAAGAGAGTGTCTCTTTTTTACAGGAGTGTAGTGAGATAATCGATGAAGATAGTTGCTATAATAATATTGTTGTAGCGACAAGACAGTTGGCAAAATCTCAAAGAACTTGGTTTAACCGCTCTTTGAATAGGCAACAGTATAATTCTTTAGAATCAGATGTTGTTTCTCAAATTTATAATTTTTTGTTCTCTGAACGATAACGTCACAATGATATTTTAATGAGTTATCTCTTTCAATGTTTGGAATGTCCCTTGCATTCTTTGTAGTGTCACATAAGCGAGGTAAATATGACACAACTACAGAATGAAGTTTTAAGTGAGTACGTTAAAATGCTTGGAAATCCACCGTTAAGAGTTATTTCAGAAAATACAGGTATTAACATGAGTAGGATTTTTAGGCTTTATAATGGAAGCGAGATGAGCTTGAAAGAGTACCAAGTTTTTAAGAATGAGATGATGCGAATTAAGGAGATATCATCGCTCGATGATTTGATAGAGAGGTGTTTGTACAAGCTTTCAAAGGATAAGCTTAGCAAGATAGTTGTCGATTTGGAACGGTCACTAGTGGTTAGTTCCGTAGTTGGGGGGTAGTATTATGAATAGATCATTAACACTTTTTGAAAGAGCGATTTTAGAGTCACTAGTTAGATCAGACAAAACTCTCGATCAGTTGAGCATTGATATCGATCTTGATGTCTCTGTTGTTGAGAGAATATTAAACTTAATGCTTGAGTTAAATTTCATTTCTGATTTGGGTGGTGTTTTTGGAATTAGAGGAGACAATTTCGATGAGATTAGAAAGGTTAGCGGAAAAGCGCAGGTGATCCAAGAGTTCAGCGATCTACTTACAGGTGCAGTTGTCTCTCACTTCGACTCCTTTGGTAACGATGATGTGCAGCGACTTAGTGTGAAGAAAGTATCTATGACAAGTGGAGAGATTAGAATCTATAACGCATTTTTGACAAGACTCGAAGAGTTTATTGATGGCGTTGAGAAAAGAAATAACCGAAATTCTAAAGTAGCTGATCAGCAATTAGTATTTTTTGGAAATAGTAACTATTCTAGTTTGATAAAGGGTTCTCTCTCGATCTAATATTAAGCTATAATTATTATTAAGACTTATCTTGGGGCAACTCCTGTGTATGACATTAAGACAGCAATAGTTGGTGGAGGAGTGGTAGGCTTAGCTTTAGCGTACCACCTCTCATTTGCCGATAGTGATATTGCAGTTTTTGAGCAAAACCCATATTTAGGAGATCACGCTTCAGGACGTAATAGTGGTGTCCTTCATGCTGGACTATATTACGAAACAAGTAGTTTAAAACATACCACTTGCTTAAGGGGAAATTTGTTATGGAGAGAGTGGGGAAAAAATCTCGGGTTTGATATTTTTGAATGCGGAAAATATTTGGTGGCCACTGATTCTTCTGAACTTAAACCATTAAATACTCTTTTGGATAACGCTAGAAAAAACGGTGTTCAAGCGCTACGTTCTTTAAGTAGTGATGAAGTTTGTGAGTTGAGACAGGTTGTAAACTGTGAACAGGCGTTTTTCTCTGGAAGTTCAGCGATACTAGATCCATCGTTTGCAGTGAAAGCTCTTGGAAGGGCGATCTACAATAGAGATATCCCCATTATGCTTAATGATGAAGTTCTAAGCGTTACTTATAATGGAAAAGGGTTTGTTATTGAGACTACTCATGGAAAAGTTTTTAGTAAAAACTTTGTTAATGCTGCCGGTGGTTTTGCTGTTGGAATTAGAAAAATGCTTGGTCTTTGTGATGTGGAAAATTATTGGGTGAAAGGGAGTTATATTAAAACTGTTCAAAAAATGTTTAACAAAGTTTTAGTATATCCTGTCCCTCCGAGTGATTTGAAGGGGCTGGGCATTCACTCGAGTTTTGAATCAGATGGGACTGTTCGCTTTGGGCCAAATACAGAGGAGTGTTTAGAGTACAGTTATACACTTAATCCATCATTGCTAGATGAGATGATGGATCCGATATGTAGTGTCTTTAAAGGTGTTGATAGGAATAAGCTCTCTGCCGATTACTGTGGAATAAGGTCTAAAATAAAGGTAAATGGGAAATTATACAAAGATTTTTGGATTGGGACATTGGCAGTTCATAATATTCCTGGGTATGTTGAGTTCCTTGGAATTGAATCACCAGGATTTACTGCTGCGCCAGCGCTTGCAGAAGTTGGCGCTAAGTTTTTGCTCTCTTGATATTATCTTGAGAATTTCTTAAGCATCGCTATTTCATCTGCCCAAATCTCTTCATTTGGAGTCTCAAGTATAAGAGGAATATTATTAAACCTTGGATCACTCATTAACCATTTGAATGAGTCTAATCCGATGGAGCCTTTACCAATTGATTCATGACGATCTTTTCTTGAGCCCATTTCAGTTTTTGAGTCATTAAGATGAACACCTCTTAAAAAATTTAAACCAATTATTTTGTCAAATTCATTAATAACTTTTTCAAATGATTTTGCGGTCGAAAGGTCATGGCCAGATGAGTGGGTATGGCATGTATCGATACAGGTGCCGATTCTTTTCTTGTTCTTAACTTTATCAATTAGTGTCGCAAGATGCTCAAACTTATATCCTAAATTTGATCCTTGTCCGGCCATGTTTTCAATAACTAAAGTTACATTGCTTGTTTTAGAAATAGCTTCATTTATGCTTTCTGCAATAATGGATAAACATTCTTCCTCACTAGTTTCGCCAAGGTGACTACCTGGATGAAAATTAAGCATAGTTAGTCCAAGCTTGTTAACCCTGCCAATTTCATCTATGAATGCTTCGAGAGATTTTGTTCGCTTAGTACTGTCAACATTTCCAAGATTTATTAAGTATCCGTCATGAGGGAGAACGTGTTCAGGTTTAATATGTACCTTTTTTAGATTCTGCTTGAATGCGAGGATACTCTCTTCTTCAAGTGGCCTAGCATCCCATTGCCTTTGGTTTTTGGTAAATATTGCAAACGCAGTTGCACCAATTTCAGCGGCCCTGATTGGTGATAACTCTATTCCACCACTAATGCTAACGTGGGCACCTATAAATTTCATAATTTTACTCCAGAAAAATATTTTGCCTCTGGATGGTGAAAGCATATAGCTGAGATACTTGCTTCTGGTGACATCATCATTCCTTCCGTTAACGTGACACCAATCTCTTTTGGATTAAGAAGTGCGAATATCTTTTCTTGGTCATTTAAATTTGGACAGCTTGGATATCCAAGAGAGTATCTTTTTCCGCGATATTTGGCCTGGAAAAGATCTATCATTTTTATTCCTGGAGAGTCTGAAATTGACCAAAGGGTTCGTATTTTTTGATGTAAATATTCGGCATATGCTTCTGCTAGTTCAAGAGCTAAAGCTGAGAGAGTGTGTGATTCTAAATATGAACCTTGTTTTTTTAGTTTTTCTGCTTCATGCGAAATATTATTTCCAACAGTAACCACAAAGATTGCTAACGAGTCTCCGGCAGGGTTTAGATAGTTAACCAGATTTTCACCGCGAAGGTTTTGTCCGAAATTAAACGATGTTAAAGTCTTGCCAGCTTTGTCCATGATAAATAGTTCATTACCTTTTGAGTATGTATTGAAAAACTGGAAAGTAGATTTTGCAATTAGGTGAGTCTCTTTATATTTGTTGAAAATATTTTTAACATTTTGAAAAATTTCTACAGCTTTTTTTCCTTCTTCAGTAGTATTGATTTTATCCAGATCATTTTCTAGGATTGCGTTTATCTCTCTACCTTTTATTCCTAGATGTTTTCCTAAAAGCATTTTTGGATTGATATAGTTAAAGAGAATATCCGGTGATTCTTTCTCCGTTACTCTATCTAAAAATGGAGGTTTGGGAGGGTTTGTGATTGTTGATACAATAATCGGGGTTGTATCTGTTAATGCGCTTGAACGATCATTGCATTCTTGAGATAACGGATTCTGATAGTTATCTTTGAACTTTTTTATTCCTTCTTGGGTGATTAGTTCGTTGGCAAGGGATAGACCTGTCATTGCGTCTTTTGCGTAAACGGCAAGACCGTTTCGGTAACTTGGTCCAATTTTAGTTTTAACAAATTTTTCAGTAAGTGCAGCACCGCCAAGAAGTAGTGGCGTTGTGATTCCTTCTGCTTCGAGATCCTTTGCAGTTTGTTCCATTTCGTGAGTTGATTTAACAAGAAGACCTGAGAGTCCAATTAGGTCAGGTCTGTGTTCTTTTACTGCTCTTATAAGTTGATCAGAGCTGACCTTTATTCCAATGTTGATAACATCAAACCCATTGTTGCTTAGTATGATATCAACTAGATTTTTCCCAATATCGTGAACATCACCTTTAACTGTTGCAAGAACAACTTTTGCCTTGCTAAGTAAATCATCTTTTTTCATGCTTGGTTTTAGATGATCAATTGCGGCCTTCATAACTTCTGCTGATTGAAGAACTTCCGCAACAATAAGCTTGTTCGCATTAAACAAGACGCCAACTTTTGCCATGGCCTCCATTAAGGGGCCATTTATTATATCGATTGGAGCAGAGTTTTGTAGTAGAAGATTTAAATTTTCTCCAAGTCCAATCTTGATTCCATTTAAAATGCAATTTTGAATTACATTTTTCGGAGGTAGTTTTATACCATTCTCAATTTTTTTGTTACCTGTATTACGATAAAAATCTGCAAAGGCAACGATGGCATTTTCATCTTTATTCCAAAGTAGATTTTCTGAAAGAGTTATCTCTTCTTGTGGTAGAGACCCAAATCGTTTTATTTTTTCTGTATTTACAATCGCAAGGTCAAGACCAGCTTTTACACAGTGGTATAAGAAGACTGAGTTTAAAGCCTCTCTCCCTGCTTGAGGAAGACCAAATGAGACGTTAGATACGCCAATAGCGCTTTTGCAATTAGGAAAGGTAGATTTGATTAACCGTATCCCTTCAATGGTTTCCACTGCACTTCCAGTGTATGATGAATCTCCAGTGGCGCAAGGAAAAACAAGAGGATCAAAGTAGATATCATGCTCTGGTATGTGGTATTTTTTCACAAGTAGATCGTGCGATCTTTTTGCAATTTCAAGTTTGCGCTCTCTGGTGACTGCCATTCCTTGCGTGGGATTTTCATCAATCATACCAACGACAAGAGCAGCTCCATATCGTTTTGCTAAAGGTGCGATCTTCTGAAAACGCTCCTCTCCATTTTCTAGGTTGATTGAGTTAATAATCGCTTTTCCTTGCGAATATGTAAGAGCTTTTTCAATTACACTTGGATCGGTAGAGTCGATCATTATTGGAACTTTGATTTTGTGAATTAATTTTTCATAAAATTTTTCTACATCTGCTAATTCATCTCGGTCAGGATTTCCAAGGCAGACATCAATGACTTGGGCCCCATTTTGGACTTGAAGTTTAGCAATCTCAGCTGCTTCGTCAAATTTTTCTTCTGCGATTAAATCTCTAAATTTTTTTGATCCTATTGAGTTCGTTCGTTCGCCAACTAGGATTGGCCTGGCCTCATCTGTGATGTCTAGATTTTCTATTCCAGACAGAGCAGCATTAGGTATAACTGTTTTTCTGGCAGGCTTTAGTCCATGAACTTTTTTAACAAGAGCAGCGATGTGAGCGTACGTTGTTCCACAACAACCACCAACTAAGTTTACTAATCCATCTTGAACAAATGTGTGAAGTATTCTTGCGAACTCTTCTGGTGTTTGAAGGTAATGGCCGTTTTCGTCAGGTAGACCAGCATTTGGTACGCACCCAATTGGAGTATCTGTCATTTCAGACATTGTTCTTATGTGCTCTCGCATTTCGGCCGGCCCGGTTGCGCAGTTTAATCCGATATAAAGTAGATCTAGATGTTTTAAGCTTGTGATAAATGCTTTTGCATCTTGGCCCGCTAACATTGTGCCACTTCTTTCAATTGTGGATGATATTGCAATTGGAATTGTTGTTCCGATTTGATCAAAAAACTTATTGATGCCAATTATTGCAGCTTTGATATTTCTTGTATCTTGTGAAGTCTCGACTAAAAAGTAGTCTACCCCGCCATCATATAATCCCTTAGCTTGTTGAAAAAAATTATCTACAAGAGTCTCAAACGAGATTCCCCCTGTTACACTAATAGCTTTTGTCGTTGGCCCAATTGAACCAGCGACAAACCTTTCCTTTCCAAACTTATCAGCACAATTTCGTGCAATTTTAGCAGCAGCAAAATTGAGGTCGTAACATCTCCGTTGTAAGTTGTATTCACCAAGTACTATTGGCGTACTACCAAAAGAGTTTGTTTCAATGATGTCTGCTCCAACGTCAAGGTACCCGTTGTGGACAAGTGTTACAGCATCAGGTTTTGAAAAAAGAAGGTGTTCATTGCACCCTTCATATGCGCCTCCCCCGAAATCTTTTGCTGTGAGGTTTTGGTGTTGCAGCGCCGTTCCTGTCGCGCCATCGAGCACCAAAATTTTAGTGTTAATGTAGTTAGATAATTTTTTTATTCTTTCGACTCTAACCTTATCCATTTTTTTCCTTAGATTGAAGTTAAGTTGACTTCGATCATCATCTATTTGCTCTGTCAGTTGTTTTTGAAAATATATTAGTTAAAGATAGCTATGTAAATGGAGTATTTTACCAATGATGATCAACTAGACCTAACTAGACCTAATTGCCTGATGTTGTGTTTAATCTGGATAAAATTATAATGGTATTACTCAAGTTTTGTGTGTTTGCACTTCCTCGTGCTAAGGACTGATTGATATGGATAGCTCTGATAAGGAGATAGTTTTTACGGTAGCTGAGAAATTGATTGGCGTTAGTCAACAGGGCCAGTATCGTAAAGATATTATCGTGAGGAATGTTGAACGAAGAATGAAAAATCTTGGTGTCACGTCGTTTCTGAATTACTTAGAGTTTGCTCAGAAAAATAGTAATGAGTTGTCTCGGTTAGTATCGTCGCTGACCATCCATACGACTAGTTGGTTTAGAGAGTTACCACATTTTACGTTTATGAAAGAACATTTTGAGGCAAACGTAGACAAATATAAAGGAAGAAAACTTAGAGCGTTAAGTATTGCTTGTTCAACAGGTGAAGAGGTCTACTCTATGGCGATGGTGTTAGAGGGGATCAGAAGTAGAAATATTGGGTTTGATTATGAAGTTACTGGATTGGATATTGATCCAGAGAGTATTAAAGTTGGAAAGAATGGAGTCTATTTAAAAACTTATATTGATGATATTCCAACGCAGTGTCGAAAATTTGCTAAAGAGGGCCAAGGAAAACTGGCTGAATATTTTGCAGTTACTCAAGAGGTTAGGAAGAGATGTAACTTTAAAGTTAGAAGCCTTGCTGATGCTGAGTTTTGTAATAACGAGAGATTTGATCTCATCTTTTGTCGTAATGTGCTTATCTATTTTTCTCCAGAGAATTTTGAAAAGATAGTTAGAAGACTTAGCGCTTTACTGACTGAAACAGGGATTTTAACACTAGGTCATAGCGAAGCTTTGATAAGTCCCAAAATATATAATTTGGTAGTCGCATGGAATAGTTCTTATAAAAGCCATTCCGCTGATATTTTACCAGCAAGACCAACTATTTCTAAAAAATTAAATATTAACAGCTCAAGTCTAGGACAGGTTGAAAAAGTTGAAGATTTATCGAAAGATAAGATTCTTGTAATTGATGACTCAAGAACAATTAGAACTATTCTTAGTAAACTTTTTACAACAAAAGGCTACAGCGTATTGTTAGCATCTACTGCCCAAGAAGCTAGCGATATTTTAAAAAGTACTAAAGTATCTTTAATATCGTTAGACATCCATATGCCTGGAGAAAATGGAAACGTTTGGTTGAAAAGACAAAGATTACTAGGAGTGAAAACTCCAGTTATCATAGTTACTGATGCCAACGTAGAAGAGTCTAAAGATGTTCTTGATGCTCTAGAAAATGGAGCTCAAGACTATATAAAAAAATCAAAACTCGAGAGGGAACCAGAAGATGTAGTTGAACGATTTGGGTTGTTGATTAAAGAGAGCAAAAGAATAAAAGATGCAAAAGTTACAGGAACACATTCTAAAAAATACCTTAAGCTGTATAGGCCTGAGTTGATTCTTGTCGGGGCCAGTACTGGTGGAACTGAGGCATTAACAAAATTGCTGGCCGGTTTTCGTAAAGATTCCCCTCCTGTATTAGTTGTTCAGCATATATCCCCCAATTTTGCCCTTCCTTTTGCGATGAGATTAAGTGATGTGTCAGGATTAACATTAGGTGAGTATAGTAATGGGACAATTCTTAAAAAAGGTTGTTTGTACATGTCACATGGAAATACGCACGTTGGTGTAAAATATGTTGCTGGAACTTACAAGTTGGTTGTATCAGACTTGCCACCAAGAAGTGGCCATCGTCCGAGTGTTGATGTGTTATTTGATTCGGCAGTTAGAGAAAATGTGCGATTAGCTGGAGTCTTGTTGACTGGAATGGGAAAAGATGGATCAGCAGGGTTACTTCAGTTAAAGAAAAAAGGGGCGATGACCTTTGTTCAAGATGAAGCATCGTGTGTAGTTTTTGGAATGCCTGGCGCTGCAATAAGTACAGGTGCTGATTGTTATGTAGGAAATATATCTGAGATAAGAAATCAGCTAAATAAATGTTTGCAAGCTTGATGCGAAGCTGTGTTTTGATAGTGTGGATAAAATTATTCGTTATGTTACAATTATTAAGAGTGAAAACTCAAAGACTTTAAAAGGGTGATTTCATGATTGATCCAGAAATTGTGGAGATTTTTCTAGAGGAGGCCGCTGACATTGTTAGTAGCTGGGAAAAAGAGTGTTTAAAGCTAGAGAAGGAGATTGATAATCCAAAGTTTGATGGAATTTTTCGGTGTGCTCATAACATAAAGGGTTCTGCTAAATCTGTTGGGCTGGATGAGTTTGGAAATTTTGTTCATAAGATTGAAGACGTAATAAACTTGTTGAAGTCTGGCGAGGTGGTCCTTGTTCCGAAGCTTGTTGAGTTCCTTCTTACTGCTCATTCTGTTATGGTTGGATGGATTGAAGGATTACGTAAAGATATTGAGTATAAGCCTCAAACAGATAATGTTTTAAAAACAATCGACGATATTAAAGCCTATGTTGCTAAGCAGTCTGAAGGGTTCACTGTAAATTGGAAAAATTTTGGAACTGTGGCAGTAGAGTCTGGCGAGGTAACAGAGGAGCAGGTGGCAAGAGCAGTTTTACTTCAGCAACGTAAGCTTGGCGAAATTATGGTAGATGAGGGAATGATTGCAAAAGAAGCTATAGGTAAAATTTTAGATGTTCAAGAAAAGAACAACGAGAAAGCGCAGTCATCAAAAAAATCTACAGAGACCATTAGAATTGCAGCGAACAAGATAGATAAGTTGATTCAGTTAATCGGTGAACTTTCAATTCATCAATCAATTATCTCTCACTCTAAATCTACAGGTACTCTTGATTCCTATATCTGTGGTAATGCAATAAACTTAGCAGAAAAAATAAATTCTGAAATTCAAACACAGGCACTCTCTCTTCGAATGGTGCCTCTTGAAAATTTATTTCAGCGAGTAGAGCGAATTATTAGAGATATCGCAAGGTCCCAAGGTAAAAAAGTAAAGGTTCATATTAAGGGTAGTGATGTCGAGCTTGATAAAACTGTTATAGAACAGATAACAGATCCTCTTATTCATATCGTTAGGAACGCTGTGGATCATGGAATAGAGACAGTTGAAGAGCGGGCGCAAACAACCAAAAGCGAATTTGCAAATATTACAATCTTAGGTATTCAAGATGCAACAGGTATTGGAATTATCGTAAAAGATGATGGTAGAGGTTTGCATAGAAAAAAGATTGTTGATAAAGCGATAAAGATGGGCATTATCTCAGCTGAAGATCATTTGAGTCAAAATGAAGTTTACCAATTGATCTTTCATCCGGGCTTTTCAACCGCGGCACAGATTACTGATGTTTCTGGCCGTGGTGTTGGTATGGATGTTGTGAAGCAAGCAGTAAATCAAGTGGGTGGACATTTGGCCATAGAGAGTGAGGAGGGGAGCGGTAGTACTTTTACCGTAAACCTACCAACTACTTTGAGTATTATAGATGGACTGATAGTCGAAGTGTCGGGGAATAAGTACATTGTACCATTAATGGATTTGGCAGAGATAATTGATTTGAACGAGTTTAAAATGGAGAATACCGGATCAGGTGATATGATGCTTAATCTTAGAGGTAAGATCGTCCCAGTTGAAAGCCTTGAAAACTATTTTCCAAAATCTAAAAAGCGAGTAGTGTTTAAAAAGAAAAGAGGCACTCGTGCTGAAAAAGAGCAAGCGGTTATACATGAAGAAAAGAAAATAGTTACAGCTGGTGAGATTGGAAGACCTGCCCTTATTCTTGAGTTGGGAATGGATAAAATTGCATTTGCGATTGATTCGATTATTGCTCAACAACAAATTGTTGTTAGGCCGCTTAATGAGCAGCTGGCACATCTTGCTGGTTATAATGGTGGAACAATTATGGCCGATGGTGATGCAGGAATGATAATAGCATTAAAAGATATTGCAAGACGCTATATTGAAGAGTGCCATAAATAACAGGAACTGTTTGGAGGAGTTGTGAGCGATTCAAGAAGTAATCTAGATAACGATCTCGTAAGAAAAAATCACTCAAAAGATGAGTCGTACGATGAGAATAAGTATAAGTACCTATTGTTCACAGTTGGTGATGAGCTGTTTGGAGTTCCGTTAATGGGTGTTAGAGAGGTTGTAGAGCCTCAACCAATTAAACCATTACCAAACACAATAGACCACTTTCTTGGGGTAATAAATATTCGTGGAGAGATTGTTGGTGTTGTCGATTTGCGAATTAGATTTTCGCATGAACCTAAGGATAGCGCACTAATGGCAATGATTATTTTTGAGAGTGCTGTTGGCCCAATTGCGGCACTTGTTGATAAAGTTGAATCTGTCTCTGTTATTGATGATGAAGACGTGGACAAAAATCCTAACATATCTTCAAATTTCCCAATAGAGTACCTGATTGGTATAGGAAAGATTAAAGATAGACTTGTTACATTAATTAATCTTAATAAAGTACTTGGTGTTGAGACATTAAATAAGTTTAGGGCATCAAGAGTTTAATATTGACGCTGGCTGACTCCATGCTTCCATGATCTAAATAAGCAATCTTTTGCTGGCCCGTTTGTACGATCTGTGACATTTTATAGACCATTAAAGTCATTATTAATTTTTAATTTGAGGTGAGATATGAGCACGGAGAAGAGTCAGTTTGATCTTGAAGCACTTAGGTACCACGCAGAGGGAAGATCTGGAAAAATTGAGGTTGTTTCAACTAAACCTTGTATAACATCGAGGGATCTTGCACTAGCATACACTCCAGGGGTTGCGATACCTTGTTTGGAGATAGAAAAAGATCCAGAGAATGCGTATAAATATACGTCAAAGGGAAATCTTGTAGCGGTTGTTTCAAATGGTACTGCTGTTTTAGGGTTAGGAAATATTGGAGCACTTGCAGGGAAACCTGTAATGGAAGGAAAGGGGATTCTCTTTAAAAGGTTTGCTGACGTTGATGTTTTTGACATTGAGGTTAACGAGTCAACTGTTGAAGGTATGGTTAAAGTTGTTAAAGCGCTGGAGCCTACTTTCGGTGGAATCAATCTAGAAGATATTAAAGCACCGGAGTGTTTTGAGATTGAAGAGCAACTTATTAAACTGATGGATATTCCAGTCTTTCATGATGATCAACATGGAACTGCAATTATTGCGGCAGCAGGTTTTGTAAACGCGATTGAGATTACGGGCCGTAAGTTAAATGAAGTAAATGTTGTTTTTAGTGGAGCTGGAGCTGCATCGATAGCTTGTGCATATCTTTTTATCGAATTAGGCGTTAAAAAAGAGAACATTATGCTTACTGATACAGTAGGTGTTGTTTATAAAGGCCGAATAGAAAAAATGAACAAGTACAAAGAGCATTTTACAGTAGATACAAAGTGTCGCACGTTAGCTGATGCCATGAAAGGAGCAGATGCGTTTATTGGTTGTTCTGCTGCCGGTGTTCTAAAAAAAGAGATGGTTGCAACAATGGCAGACAATCCAATTATTTTTGCGATGGCAAATCCAACTCCTGAAATTTTCCCTGACGAAGTTTTTTCTGTTAGAAAAGATGCAATAATGGCAACTGGTAGATCAGATTTTCCAAATCAAGTAAATAATGTTTTAGGTTTTCCGTTTATATTTAGGGGCGCATTGGATGTAAGAGCTAAAAAAATTAATACCCAGATGAAGCTTGCGGCCGTTAAAGCTCTTGCTGATCTTGCAAAAGAAGAAGTTCCTGAAGATGTAAAAATGGCATACGGGAATCAAGATTTCTCTTTTGGTAGAAACTATATAATTCCGAAACCATTTGATACAAGAGTTCTTACGAGAGTAACCCCTGCTGTTGCAAAAGCAGCAATGGATAGTGGGGTTGCAGGTAAGATGATCCCAGATCTTGCTGAGTACGCAGCGAGCTTAGAGGGTAGACTTGGAACGAGCGCTTCATTCATGAAAAGGATGAGGGATACGCTCTCTGCAAAAGTATCAAGGCTCGGTAGAAAGGTGAGAGTTGTTTATGCAGAAGGTGTAAACTCTAGAATCTTACACGCTGTAAGTTCATTGGTTCATGATGGCAAAATTGAACCAGTACTACTTGGTGATCGAGAAGAAATTATTGCCAAAATAAAAAAATTATCATTACCAAATCTTGAAGGCGTGGAGATCATCAATCCTGTGCAAGCGTCAGATTATAAAGATTTTGCAAAAGAGTTTGGTGCCGAGAGAGCGAGACGTGGAGTTAGTAGTTCATACGCAAAACATCTAATGACCCAGTCTAACTATTACGGTTCAATGATGTTAAGACATAGTAAGGCGGATGCTTTTATTAGTGGGCCAAGGCTAACTTATCCAGAATGTTTTGCTCCTATTATGCAGACTCTTGGTACTGCTGGTGATGTGAAGTCTGCTGGTGTCTTTATTATGGTATTTAAGAATAGAGTTTTATTTTTAAGTGATTGTACTGCACAAGTAGGGCCAAACGCTGAGGATCTTGCCCATATAGCAATTTCTACAGCAAATCTTTTTAGGAAAATTATGAGAAGAGAACCGCGTGTTGCATTCTTAAGTTTTTCTAGCTACGGTTCAAATAAGCATCCGAAGGCAACAATGGTTAAAGAGGCCGTAGGTATTACGAAAAAACTTGAACCAGGAATGATTGTTGATGGTGAATTACAGGCCGACGTTGCTGTTAATAAGTCGATACTGGACCATTTATTTGATTTCACAGAACTTGATGGCCAAACTGATATTTTAATATTCCCAGATCTAAACTCGGCCAATATTAGCTATAAGTTGCTTTCGCAACTGAGTGATACAGCGGCAATTGGACCAATCATCGCTCCAATGAGAAAAGCAGCAAATATCGTTCAGAGAACTTCGACTGTTACTGAGATTATTAACATGAGTACTATTACAGCAATATTACATGATGAGGGGGTGTGATCATGATGAGAAGAGTTGACACGAAATTAGCGCCTGCAGCAGTAGGAACATATTCTCAAGGTGTTGTTTATGGAGGGCTCTGTTATTTTTCTGGTCAGATCGGATTAAATCCTGAAACGATGTCGATGGAAGAGTCGTTTGAAGGGCAACTTCGTCAGGTTTTAAAAAATGTTGACGGACTTCTTGAGTCTGAAGGTCTTAAGAGAACTGATGTTATAAAAACTACGATTTTTTTAACAAGTCTTCAAGATTTTGGAATGGTCAATAGTGCTTATGAGAACTATTTTAGTAAACCTTATCCTGCTCGAAGCTGTGTCGAGGTTTCAGCTCTTCCAAGGGGTGCAAGAGTTGAAATTGAGGTAATCGCAGCAAAGAAATAAAAAGATGTTTACAAAGAAATACATGTTTGAAACCAAAAGAACGAGAATGTTGAGACGCTTTCAAAAGGTCTCAACTTTTTTATTTTCGGGTGCAGTTTTGTACATGTTCATTGCTATTATTCTTGTATCTGTTGCTCAAAAAGAGACTGACAAATCGGAAGCTTTTTTTTTCAACAGAAGTGCAGATCTGATCGTTGTTTTCACCGGTGACACTGGCAGAATTTCTTTTGGGTTAGAAAAATTAAAACAACATGAAGATACGCCAATGTTTATTACTGGTGTTTATGGAACCAACACAGTTAGAAGTATCATTAATAAAAATGCAGCACCAGATCTTGCAGCTGTAATTGATGCCGATAGATTAAGTATTGATTATCATGCAACAAATACTGTGGAGAACGTGATCTCTACTATTCACTATCTAAGAAAAAATCGTGAGATAAAAAAAATCATGATCATCTCACATGATTACCATATCATGAGAATTAAGATGATATTTAATACTATCCTTGTTGAAAAAGATGCAGCGGATATTTATTACGAGGGTTTAAGAACAGATTATTTGTCATTTAGAAATATTCTTATTTTATGCAAGGAAGTTTTTAAATGTATAAGAACCTATATTTTTCTCATCCTTTGGTCTTAAGAAAAAAAATTACTGGATTGTATCAAAAAAATTTAATTGAAAATTGCTTGTGTCATTACTAGATTTAATTTTGTGATTACTATCTTTTGACTCTAAGTCACGAAGAATTGTCGCTGCCCTTTTTAAAACATTGGTAGGAAAACCTGCGAGCTTTGCTACATAGATACCGTAGCTTTGGGCCGCGCCTCCTTCTATGAGTCGATAAAGAAAACTGACATCGTTGCCACTAATTGCAGTTTCAACAGTTAGGTTTCTTGCGCCAGGTAGATTGTTGATTACTTCGATTAACTCATGATAATGGGTTGCAAAAAGAGTTAGTGGTTTAATTTTTGTAACTAGCGTTTCAGCTATTGCCCATGCAATGCTAAGACCGTCATAAGTCGAAGTTCCTCTACCTATTTCATCTAAGATGATCATAGAGTTTTCTGTCGCGTGTCTTAGGATCTCAGCACTCTCTGTCATTTCAACCATGAATGTTGATTGACCTTTAGTGATGTCATCACTGGCCCCTAATCGGCTAAAAAGATAGTCACAGATTCCAAGTTGCGCTGTTTTTGCTGGAACGAAACATCCGAGTTGAGATAAAATTTGAATGATTGCAACTTCTCTCATGACGGTAGTTTTTCCGGCCATGTTGGGACCAGTTATTAATCCGAAATGGCTTTTATCATCAAGATAAATATCGTGAGTAACAAATAGATCTTTGATGATATTTTTTATTAGAGGGTGCCATGCTCCCGCAACGTTAAACAATTTTTTGTTTGTTAGAATAGTAGGTCGGACGAAATTTTCTTGAATGCTAATCCATGCATTACTTTGGTAGATATCTATCTTCGCAAGAAGATCACCTAGTTGTCTAATTAACTCAGCAGTAGCTGAAATTTGTTCAACTATGTTACTAAAAATTTCACGTTCTAGTTTTTGGACTCTGAGTTTTGCAGAAAGAATATCGCTTTCAAGATCATTAAGCTCAGGTGTGACATATCTTTCAGCGTTTACTAATGTTTGTTTGCGAATAAAATGTTCAGGTGCTTTTTTACTGTTTCCTTTTGATATCTCGATAAAATATCCATTTACGTTATTATATTTTACTTTGATCTTTGATATCTCTGTTTCACGCTTATATTTTTCTTCTAGCTCTAATAATTTATCTTCAAAATTAAACGCTAACTTTGCTAACTGGTCTCTTTCGGGATTTGCACCATTTTTGATGAGATTACAGTTATCCAGTGTTGCTCCAATTTCATCGTTAATTGTCTCTTTAATAACCTTAGAAATTGGAAGAAGTTGCGAAACTATGTTTTCATTAAGAAACGTATAGCGCAATTTGGGATTGTTAGTTGTACATATTGCTTCGTACGCTTTTATTGTTTGAGATAAGCTGAGAAGATCTTGGGCCGTTACTTTTTTTGTCGATATTTTGGCCATGATTCTTTCAACGTCCCTAACATGTTCCAGTTGATCTCGAATAAATGAAAGTGCTTCTGGATCGTTAATTAGCATTTCGATAATATCGAGTCGGTTATTGATCTCATTTTCATCTGTCGAGGGATTTTGAAAAAATAGCTTTAGGTGTCTGGACCCTTGAGCGGTTTTTGTTTTATCAAAAAAACCAAGAAGTGATTGCTTGTATAGCTCTTTTGATTTTGGCATAATCTCTAATCCAATTAGAGTTGATGCCGTCGTTTTCATTTTTCCTTTTTCACTTTCAAACCTAAATGGTTGTATGTGGACAAGTTTATCAACTGGTCTAGTCGAGCAGATGTAGTAGCTCAATGCTCCTAATGGTTTAGTAATATTTGATTCACTAGCAATTATTTTATCTTTATTGTATTGAGGAAAAACAAGCTCAATGTTTGGGGCCGTAAATTTTTCTTGGAAATACTCTTCGCTTAAATTGGTCACTAAGATGTTGCGTTCTTTAAATATGGCCAAAACATTAGGCACGCTATCCCACTGTCCAAGTGAACAGATAAACTCTTTTGGAGATATCTGTCTAATTTTTTCAATAAACTCTTTCTCTGTTGTAAGCTTGTGTCCAATAAAACCACCGGTTGTGAAATCTATTGAGACAAGATAGTAACTATTTGTTGACTCAATAATTCCTGAAGAGATGAAGTAGTTCTCTTTAGAATCAGTTTTATCAAGATCATAAGGCATCCCAGGGCTAACAATTTGAGTAACAGATCTTTTCACTATACCTTTTGCAGCGGCCGGATCTTCAATTTGTTCACAAATCGCTGCCTTCATACCTTTTGCAGTAATTCTGTCTATATAACTGTTTGCTGCATGGTGAGGTATTCCTGCCATTGGAATATCAACAGGGCCAATCTTACCTCTATGGGTAAGAGTGATGCTTAAAACTTTTGAGGCAATTATAGCATCTTCAAAAAAAAGTTCATAAAAATCGCCCATCCTAAAGAGAAGAAGCATATCAGGATAGTTTTTTTTGATTGAGTAAAATTGCTCCATCATTGGAGTTAGCTTTATTCCGTCGGTTATTAATTTTTCTAGTGTTTTCATTTTACCAGACGGTAACACGCGGGTATTGAATTGAATAGATATGTACTATATTTCCCTATGTGTTTAATTATGAATTAGAGAGATAATTTTAACGTATGTATTCGATTTTACAAAAACTACCATTTATTATTGAGCTGTTTATTAATGGTATTTTTATCCTTATATACTCATTAAAGAGTTTGGGTAAAATTCCAGATATCGTAACTTTTGAGCAGCTAGATACGACATTAAACATTTTTGCGTACGTTTCACCGCTAGTTATTTTGCTTGGCATTTTAAATAACTACAGCAGTTGCTGTGGTATTGAAAGTTTCATTAGACGTTATACGTTTTCATTTGTTGTGTTTATCCCGCTTTTGATTACTTACGGTGATGTTGAGTTCTGTTTTTGGTTAACGTCGGCCCACTTACTGTCGTCGATACTATCGCTATATGATTCTGATTCAATGACAAATCATTCCTCTACTAGTACGACGAAATTTTTAAAACAGTTTAAGTTTCGGTCGGCGCAGATCGTTCTATTTTCTTTTGCTGTTGTGATATTAACAGGAACGTTTTTGTTAATGTTACCATTTGCTTCTACTACAGGAGTTTCGCTCGGATTCCCAGATGCTCTTTTTATGGCGACATCAGCAACATGTGTTACAGGACTTACAACGATATCACTTTCTGGAGATTTGACACTATTTGGTCAGCTCGTTTTGCTAATGTTAATTCAAGTTGGTGGATTAGGTATTATGACTCTTTCATCATCAGTTACTGTTTTGCTTGGGAAATCAATTAGAATGAGAGATCGGATGATAATGCAAGATACGCTCGACATATCTAATATGGAAGATTTATATTTTCTGATTATAGATATTATCAAGTACACTTTTTTTATCGAGTTATGGGGTGGGATCGTTTTAACAATTGCGTTTGCTTTTGAAGGGTATGATCTTGGCCAGTCTCTTTATTATGGTTTTTATCATAGTATTTCCGCTTTTTGTAACGCTGGGTTGTCGCTGTTTGATAATAACTTAGAAAATTATGCGACTAATCCGTTTATTCATGGGACTGTTGCGATATTGATTACACTTGGTGGATTTGGTTTTATCGTTTTGAAAGAGGTGAGAGGTATACTTGTAAATAGAATGAGTATCGCAAGAATTAGTCTTCACTCAAAAATTGTTTTAATTACTTCTGCAATTTTGACGATGGCCGGAACATTAATGATTTTCTTCGGCGAGTATCTACATGGATTAGATGGATACACGCTTTGGGAACAGATTCAGATCTCGTTTTTCCAATCAGTAACAACTAGGACTGCTGGTTTTAATACTGTACCTCTGAATAATTTTCATGCATTTACGCTTTATGGGATGACATTGTTTATGTTTATTGGCGCAAGTCCTGGATCAACTGGTGGTGGTATAAAAACTACAACGTTAGCTATTATGATTCAGTCGATTAAAGCGACGTTAAAAGGAAAAAAGGTTATTACAATTTTAGATAGAACAATTCCAAGTGGGATGGTTGTTAGGGCCGTTGCACTTACACTTATTTCTATTATGCTTTGTAGTAGTTTTATTTTCTTGCTAATGATTTTTGAAAGTGAAGAAAAGTTTTTGGTTATTTTATTTGAAGCGGTTAGTGCGTTTGGGACAGTTGGATTATCTCTTGGGTTAACGCCATTTCTTTCGATAATGGGAAAATTTGTGTTATCTGCTCTGATGTTTGCAGGACGAGTTGGACCTTTGACTTTAGTCCTTGCTCTCGGTGAGCAACAGCATTCTTCTGGAAAATTAGAATATCCAGAGGGCAGAATGATGATTGGATAAGGAGAGTCGGTTATGATGGTTGCAGTTATTGGACTTGGAACATTTGGAGGAAAAACAGCAGTGTCACTTTTTGATAAGGGCGCAGATGTTATTGCAATCGATAAGAGTGAAGATCTTGTAGAAAAGATCAAGGAACGAGTTACACATGCAGTTTGTTTGGATGTTACTGATGAAAAAGCGTTGCGTTCTGTAAACATCTCAGATGTCGATGTCGCTGTAGTTGCAATTGGAGACAATGTTGAAAATAGTATTATGGCGGTTGCCACGCTTCGAAAGCTTGGAGTCGGGCGTGTTGTTGCAAGAGCAACAAGTATACTACACCAGCACGTTTTAAAGGAGATTGGTGCTAGCCAAATTATTAAAGTAGAGGAAGATATGGGAGAGATTATAGCTTCACAAATTATTGCTCCTCACGTTTTGCAAAGATATAATTTTGCGGCAGGTTATTCGATCGTCGAACTAAAACTTGGGAAAAAATTTGAAGGGAAAACGCTAGTAGAGAGTAGAATGAGGCAAACATACTCGTTAAACATTGTAGCGTTACAGAAAAAAATACCTTACATAACAGAAGATGGAAAGTCTGCGTTTAAAGTAGAAATAAATGATTGTCCAATGCCGATGGATATAATTGAAGCTGATGATGTAGTTGTTTTGGTTGGTAGTGAAAATAATTTTAATAAACTGTTTGCCGATTTAGGGGAGGTCTAAGAGATGAACTTATCACTTAGAAATAGGGTTACAACAAGTTTTGTGGTAGCTAATGTGGTGGTTTGGGTACTCTCTTTTTTAGTGTTTAGTTTTCTAAACTCACTTAGCCAAGACATTGATGAGATTGTTTCAAAATCTAATCGAGTAACTTTTGTTACCGATCAGATTAGAATATCCGCCGTGTCATTAATTAAGCATCAGCGCAAGTTAATGTCAGATAAAACCAATGAGGAAATTGTTAGAACAGTTCTTTCTGAGTGCGATGAGCTTTTGTCTCATTTGAATATGCTAGAGTCGTTATATTCAAATAAAGAGATTCAGAAAGTTTTATCTCGGATGATTCTTGATGTTGAGAGGTTTAGGTTATATCTGGGTAAGGGTTTCCATTTGGTTCGCGATCAAACCAATATTGATTCTATTGAAAGTCTTTCGGATAAAATTCTTGAAACATTTATAGAGTTTCAAGACGTTCAAAACAGAAGAAGTTCTGAGCGAAATGAAAAAATTATCGAGATTATTAAATCTACTAAACGTAACATGATGATTACTTTGATTATTGGTTTTTTGGGGACAATCGCTTTAGGGCTTGTGATACCAGGTAAGATAGCTCTGCCATTTAAGAAAATTAAAGATGCAATTAGAGAGTTGCAAGATTGTAATTTTGACGTCTCTATTTTTTACAATCAAGACGATGAGATCGGTGAGATTGCAAGAGAGATGAATAAGATGATTGTCAACTTTAAACTGTTTGAAGAGTTAAGGGCCGATAGGATTTCACTTGAGCATAGAAAATTTGATGCTCTTGCGAACGTTGTAAAAAAACCGGTTCTGGTTGCTGATGCTACTGGTAAGTTAATATATATGAATAGTAGGCTCTACTCATTGTTGCAAGTTAGCTCTGAAGATGTCATTGGAAAAGAGATGACGGAAAACACAATTCCACCTTCGATTATCAAATGTTACGAGCTTGCAATTAAGAGACGTTCAAAAATTGAAAATAGTGAAATTATCATTCCGGCCAAGGGACAGGTCATTGTAGAAGAGGGTGATATTGAGATAATTGAGCAAGAGCAAGAACAAGAGCAAGTGGGAGATCAAGATTATGAGCAAGAAGCTGCTGCCATTGTTGATTCTAGCGAAGTGATTGTAGAACCACCTATTTTTGAGGGCTTTGCAAATGTTATTCCAATCCGAGGAAAAGATAGTTCGCTCGATTATTACCTAATGGTTCTTTCGGTAGAGGTATTTGTTTAGTCGTTGCGCAGAGCATGAGCTAAAATGAAGTTTTCTTGAGTGGTTCGTTGTGTTATCATCCACAAAACTGTTTTTTTATATTTATAGAGGATATATTCCAATTATATGGATACAAAATTAATTCGTAATTTTTCGATAATTGCTCATATCGACCATGGGAAGTCCACCTTGGCCGATCGGTTGATAGAGCTGACTCATACTATTTCTGCAAGGGAGATGACAGCACAGTTTCTCGACAATATGGACATTGAAAAAGAGAGAGGTATCACGATCAAGGCCCAGACTGTTCGCCTTTCGTATGTTTCGAAGAGTGGAGAGGTTTACTGCTTTAATTTGATCGATACTCCTGGCCATGTTGATTTTTCTTATGAGGTAAGTAGATCGCTGGCATCTTGTGATGGAGCACTACTAGTTGTTGATGCATCTCAAGGTGTAGAGGCCCAAACTTTGGCCAACGTCTATATGGCAATTGAGAATAATTTAGAAATTATTCCTGTAATTAATAAAATTGATCTTCCTCATGCCGATGTTGATAAGGCAAAAAAACAGGTTGAGGATATTATTGGTATCGATACTAAAAATGCGGCAGAAGTTTCGGCCAAGAGTGGACTTGGTGTCGATGATTTATTAGAAAAAATTATTACTTATATCCCTCCTCCAAAAGGGAGAAGGGAAAATAGTTTAGCAGCACTTATATTTGATTCATGGTTTGATTCGTACCAAGGTGTTGTAGTTCTAGTTAGAGTTGTGGATGGAGTTTTAAGGTTAAAGGATCGTATTCGTTTTTTCTATACCGATGAGAGTTATGAAGTTCTTAAGCTTGGTGTTAACTCCCCATTCTTTACTGAGGTGAAAGAGTTAGGTGCTGGTGAAGTTGGAATGGTTATTTGTGGAATTAAAACGATCAGAGATGTTTCAATTGGTGATACTGTTGTTCATGATAAAGATAAAAATGCCGTCTCTCTACCAGGCTTCAAAGAAGCAAAGCCAATGGTTTTTTGTGGAATCTTTCCAGTAGATTCTAGTGAGTTTGGCATTTTAAAAGAGTCACTGGAAAAGCTGGCATTAAACGATTCTTCGTTCACATATTTCCCAGAAAGCTCTACTGCGCTTGGTTTTGGGTTTCGGTGTGGTTTTCTAGGTTTGTTGCATATGAATATCATTCAGGAGCGTTTAGAGAGAGAGTTTGAACTTGATCTTATTTCAACGGCCCCATCGTGTAACTATTTAGTGCAAACTACTACGGGAGAGAGCTTAGAAGTTGCCAACCCTTCAGAGCTTCCAGATATTAGTACGGTAGAACAAATCTCTGAGCCGTATGTAGAGATCTCTATTCATGTTCCCAACGATTATATTGGTAATATTATCAAGTTGTGTGAAGAGCGTAGAGGAACCCAGAAAGAGATAAAATATATTACAGAAGATAGAGTGCAAATTGTTTATGAACTCCCTCTTAGTGAGATGGTTTTTGATTTTTATGATAAGCTAAAAGGATTAAGCAAAGGTTATGCTAGTATGGATTATGAGTTGGTTGGTTATCGTACTAGTAATCTTGTCAAATTAGATATTCTTTTAAATGGTGATCCTGTAGATGCTCTTTCGATCATTTGTCACCGTTCGAGTGCAGATTTTAGAGGGAGAGAGCTTGTTCAAAAACTAAGAAAGCTTATTGGGCGTCAGCAGTTCGATATAGCAATTCAAGCGGCAATTGGTGCAAAAATTATTTCAAGAGAGACTGTTAAAGCTCTTAGAAAAAATGTTTTGGCCAAATGCTATGGTGGAGATATTACAAGAAAGAGAAAATTGTTAGAGAAACAAAAGAAGGGTAAGAAACGAATGAAAATGGTAGGAAGTGTAGAAATTCCTCAAGAGGCGTTTCTTGCTGTACTCAAGGTGGATGAGTAGATGAGTGTTGAAATTGATGACGTTTTACAATTGGCCCTATTAACATTTACAGACGATAAGCATATGGAAGTTCTTTTGAAAGCAAAAGATAGTTACTTCCAAATGACGGGTAAGGTAAATGAAGATGATGAGGACTATGAGTTAAGAATGAACCTATTTCATGACTGGTATTTGTTAGATTTTTTGCCTCAAAATAGAGTTCAAACGTTGATTCGTGACTATTTTTTGTTAAAGGGCCAAAGCTTATCTACTGAGATCAAAGAGGCTTTACTTTCACCTTGTTACTCTTATTTTGAGTATCTAGGGAAACCAAAAACAGCGATTACGCTTAAGGATCTCTTACATAAAAAGAAAGTTGTTTTGTCTACTTATCATCAACCAATCGGAATGCTTGAGGGCGATATATTTATTGGAAGAGTTGTTACATATAAGAATGAGTCTTATCTATTGAATGGAAGATGTATTCTTCCTAAAATAATCAAAGCAAGTTTAGTAAAAAAATGTAACGAAATTAGGCGAAGTAAAGAGATTAATAAAGAGACGGAGTTTCTTTTGAAACTAGAAAAACATAAAACTACATATTCTCGTTATGGACATATCGATCCACTAAAGATATTCACTTTCTAAAGAAAACTGTAACATAAACTGTTCATTTGTGAGGGTGTTATGGCATGGGATTATAACGATCGCATCAAAGAACTATTTTCAAACGCAACCAATCAGACAGAATCATCGCATTTTGGAGAGATGCAAAATCCAGATGGGGTTGGCCAATATGGGTCAATATCCTGTGGTGATGCGATAGTTTTCTATTTTAATGTCGAAAAGAACATAGAAAATCCATTAAAAGATAGAATTGTTAAAGCGAGTTATCTAACGTTTGGATGTACTTCGGCAATAGCTTCAAGTGAGGCCCTCTGTATAATTCTTGAGCAACATAAACCGACACCACTGGAAGCTTTGAAAATCACAGCGCAAGAGATTGTAGAGTGTTTAGGTGGAATGCCTGATCAAAAAATACACTGTTCAGTGATGGGGGCAGAAGTTTTGCAAATAGCGGTTGAAGATTGGGCAAATAAGCGAGGGATAAATTTAGCAGAAGCTTTTGGAAAAGAGATTGAGGTTGGTGGTGAGATTTTGTGTGATTGCTATGATCTTACAGATCAGTTTATTCGTACAAAAATTTATGAGCTTGACCTGAAAACGCTTGAGCAAATCACTGATTCAACCAAGGCCGGCGGAGCTTGTGGTAATTGTAGGCAGGTGGCCGGAGGGATTAAAGATATTTTAGCAGAGGTAAATGGAGCGAGGGAAGCTAAGAGTAATAAACAAATGAAAGAGATTTTGCCTCTAGAAATTGAACATTTAAAGGAGAGAGTTGAGAGTTTTTTTCAAACTGAGCTACCTGTAGAACTCGCAAGTTTGCGAGCGAAAGCGACGTTTGTTGAATTTAAAAATGGAGTAGCTTATTGTTATATTCAATCTTCAGGAGGCGGTTGCCCAGGTGGCGATCTAGAGGTTAAATCATTGATTGAAACCGCTCTTCAGAAGAGAGTTTCTTCTTCGATTAGAGTTATAGATATTTAAGGAGTGGCTTTGAATAAAACTATTGTTTATTTAGATAACAATGCAACAACTAAAGTGCATCCATTAGTTGTAGACGCAATGTTGCCATATTTTAAAGAACTATATTTTAATCCGGGGGCCACCTATCAAGAAGCAAATCTTATAAAAAATGTTTTAGATAAGAGTCGAGCAGCTATTGCTAAATTTTTAGGAGCAAAGGATGCGGATGAGATTATTTTTACTGGATCTGCTACAGAGAGTAATAATTTAGCAATTCAAGGCGCGCTTAAAATTAATAGTAGCAGAAAACATATTATAACGACAGAAGTTGAACATCCATCTGTCTATTCACAGTGTAAATACCTTGAAGATCAAGGTTGTGAAGTAACATATTTAAGTGTTTCACCAGATGGTAGACTTGATATTAAAGAGCTAATTAATGCGATTAGGCCTGATACTGCGATTGTATCCATAATGCTTGCTAATAATGAAACTGGAGTTGTTTTTCCAGTTGAATCTATATCAAGAGTTGTGAAATTAACTGATGATAAAATTATTTTTCATACCGATGCTACCCAAGCTGTTGGTAAGATGAATATTGCTCTTAATGGATCGTTTAACTATGTCGACATGTTATC
>DYOQ01000001.1:0-69101 GCA_020720455.1 Bdellovibrio sp. | reverse complement strand
TTGGTAAGATGAATATTGCTCTTAATGGATCGTTTAACTATGTCGACATGTTATCCCTTAGTGGACATAAAATTTATGCGCCTAAAGGTGTCGGTGTTTTATATTGGAGAAAGCAGAGCGAGCGAGCACCTCTGATTGTAGGTGGCCATCAAGAAAAGGGACTCAGAGCGGGTACGGAAAATATCCCTTATATCGTTGCACTTGGAAAGGCGATAGAGTTGATAGATTACAATATGGAAAAGTATCGCAATGAAGTTGGTGATTTAAGGGATCAGTTAGAAGGGTTTATTGAGGCCAATATTCCAGATGTTATAATAAATGGTAAAAACTGTTTTAGACTTGATAATACGATCAGCGTTAGCTTTAAAGGGATAGAGGGCGAGAGTATTGTCTATGCGCTAAATGATCATGGCATATGTGTTTCAACGGGTTCAGCATGTTCTTCTGGTGATCTCTCACTTTCTCGAGTGATAAAATCAATTAGGCTACCTGATGAATATTCTCATGGGACAATTAGAATTTCTCTTGGGTTAGACACTACCGATTTAGAGATTGAGATTGTGAAAAAAGTTCTTCCGCGTGTTGTTGAGACGTTAAGAAAAATTTCTCCATTTTATGATTTGTGAGTCAAAATTATCCAAGAATGATCAATTATTGTTGTCATTTTGTGTCTCCATTGCCTCTTTCATTGTGTGTCTTTTTCCGCTCGTGACGTAGGCAATGATTCCTATAAGATTAACAGTTATTGTCATTAAAAAATAGAGATTAAAAAGTGATGCCCCACCACTTACTCCAAAATAAGAGAACAGAGTTCCAAAAACTGCATGGCCAATACCAAGTCCTGCTGGGGTTATTGGTATTGCGGTTGATACAAGTCCAAGTGGTATAAAAGTAAATGCATGTTGAAACGAAAGTGGTACTCCAAAAAATGGAGAACAGATTATCCAAAATGAGAATACGTTTAGGAATTGAGTGCCTGTACTCATAATTAAGCATGCCGTAACAGTCTTTCTGCTTCTGCCGATTAGCCATATCTGTTCAAATAGTTTGTAAAAACGCTCTCCTACGAGCGGAAGATTCAATGATAAAGTTAAAAGAAAATTTTGGATTTTGGTTGGAGAAAAAATGGAAGCAAGTAGTATAAGTGCCGAAGTGAAGATTATAAAATTAGCGTGAACCATGTATCTTACTTCGGGTGATATGCTGACGATATCGTTATAGTATATGATGCTAAAAATGCCCATAAGCGACAATAATCCGAGGAGTCCAATTACACGATCCATGAAGACGGAAAGGAGTAAGAATGTTTTGGAAAAATTTTTATCGATATCTCTAGCATACAGTAGCTTGACTAGGTCTCCGGTAACAGCACCAGGAAGAACGGTGTTAAAAAAAAGACCAATCCACGTGAGTTTAATCGCACTAAGAATCGGTATTTTTGTACTTGATTTTATATCAAGAATAAGTTTCCACCTTATTGCAGTTAGGATGACGTTTATTATAAAAATAGAGAAACCAACCATAATCTCAAGTTTATAATCTAAAGCTTTTGCTATGAGAGAAAAATCGATTTCCCCTTTTTGAATTAGCCAAAAAACGATTCCACCTGCAAAAATAAATTTAAGCGAAATTTTAATCACAACTCTCTCTTTTTTTAAAAAATTATTTTACTTTGTTTATGTTGATCTCGTCAAATATCAGTGACAATTAGACCAGCTTGTGAAAGAATCAAACTCGAATTTTACTAGATTTTAAGCACTCCTTGGGGAATTTATGAAAGTATCAATGATTGGAACTGGGTATGTCGGATTGGTTAGTGGTGTCTGTTTCGCAGAGATTGGGCATGATGTTACTTGTATCGATGTTGATAGTAAAAAAATTGAGATGCTAACAAGAGGCGAATCTCCAATTTTTGAGCCTGGTTTAAGTGAGTTAATTCAGCGAAATAGTAAGGCAAATAGAATATCTTTTGCAACTAATTATGATTCGGTAAGTGGTGCTGATATTACTTTTATTGCTGTAGGAACCCCATCCGACGATAGTGGGGAGGCCGATCTGAAATATGTAAAAGCGGCAGCGGTTGATGTTGCTAAACATTTAAAGGAGAACTCTGTTGTTGTTATCAAGTCTACAGTTCCAGTTGGAACTTGTGATTTAATAAGAGATCTAATAAAGAAAAATACAAAAAAGAAATTTCACTTAGTTAATAATCCCGAGTTTTTAAAAGAGGGCTCGGCGATTGAAGATTTTATGAAACCAGATAGAGTTATTATTGGCCATCAGGAACAAGAGGCAGCAGGTGTCATGGAAAGTTTATATGCTCCATTAATGCTTCAAGGTAATCCGATTTTTACTATGTCAAATAGGTCGGCAGAGATGAGCAAGTATGCTGCCAACTGTCTTCTTGCAACAAAGATCTCTTTTATTAACGATATTGCTAATTTGTGTGATGAAACTGGAGCAGATATTAACGAAGTCAGACAGGGGATTACCTCTGATCGAAGAATAGGACCTCACTTCTTGTATCCAGGGCCAGGATATGGTGGAAGCTGTTTTCCAAAAGATGTGAAAGCTTTGCTTCATCTTGGTAAGCAGTACTCTTGCGAGTTAGAGATAATTCAGTCGGTTGAAAACGTAAATGAGAGACAAAAAGTAAGAATGTTTAAAAAGGTTGATAGATATTTTAAAGGTGACCTTGCGGGTAAAAAAATCGCATTTTGGGGGGTGGCATTTAAACCAAACACAGATGATATAAGAGAGGCTCCAGCAATTAAGATGGCGCAAGAGTTTATTGCTCACGGAGCAGAAGTTAATTTCTTCGATCCAGTTGCTAACGATCACTTTGAATTAATTATGAATAGCAAGCCTGAAACTAGAGGAAAGGTCCACCGTTTTGAAAATAAGTATGACTGTTTAAAAGGGTGTGATGGATTGCTTCTTGTTACAGAGTGGAGAGAGTTTCGCGCTCCAGATTTTGGGGAGATAAAAGATAGATTAAAGACCCCAGTTATTTTTGATGCCAGAAATCTCTATCCAACGGATACCATTTTAGATGCTGGAATGGATTATGTTGCAATGGGAAAACAGGTTAAGAAATAAGAGGTTGTTTTGAAAATAGGGGTTATTCAGCTCTGCTCAAAGCTTGAACCTGTCCATAATTTAAAAATTATTTCAGATTTTATTAAGGATGCTGTCTCGCAAAACATTAAGTATCTATTTTTGCCGGAGTGTTTTTACTCTATGGGTGACGGAATCACTCAAACCCCATATCTGGTAGATCCTCTTAAGAAAAATGAACATTATCAAGAGATAAGATCTCTTGCAGTTCAAAATAAAATTTTTCTGCTTGGAGGAAGTGCGGCATCAATACTAAATGGTAGTGTTGTAAATAGAGCGTACAATTTCACCCCAAATGGAGATGAGTTAAATCATTATGACAAAATCAATCTGTTTTCTTGCGAGCTAGGAAGTGAGACAAGAAAAAAAATTATTAGAGAAGCAGATCTTTATACTGCGGGATCAACTCATTCAGTTGTAGTTGCAAATGAGTTAAAAATTGGACTTTCTATCTGTTTTGATATTCGTTTTCCGCTTATGTATCAAAAATATCGCTCTTGCGGGGCAAATCTAGTAACCATTTCGAGTGCTTTTACTGTTCCTTCAGGAATGGCCCATTGGCACACACTAGTAAGAGCTCGTGCCATTGAGAATCAACTCTTTGTTGTTGCCCCTGCTCAGTGGGGGGTTCATAACGACAAGATGAAAACTTATGGCCACTCATTAATTGTAGATCCTTGGGGTGAAATTTTAGCCGATGCAAAAGATGGTGAAAAGTTGATTACTGCTGAGATTGATTTTGGTAGAATTGGTGAGGTAAGGTCTGCCATTAAAATGGATGGTGTGTAAATGCAATCGATCTTGGAACGTGATGTAAAATCAATGAAGATTAAAATAGGAGGGGGCCAAATGGTTAGACTGTTTTTGTTGCTAGTGCTATTTTTATCATTAATCTCTTGTGTAGACCTTGGAGATAAGAGAAGTAAAAAATTACCAAAAGAACCTGCTGGTGGTGGAAATGATCCGGATACCGCAATTGATGAAGTTAATTGGTTTCAAAAATCACCATCAGATAAAGCAAGAGTGTTTGGAGCATCTGTTGATGTTGCTTATGATAAGCTTGAGATAAAAAAACCGAGTTACGATGTAGTTGTTGCTGTCTTAAGTGATGGCCTTGATTTATCACACCCAAACTTAGCTGGAAAAATTTGGGCCAATACTAAAGAGATTGCCGGGAATGGGATTGATGACGATGCCAACGGATATGTTGATGACATTAATGGTTGGAACTATCTAGGAAGTGCTGTTAACGGAGTGAGTGTTAAGTGTGATAGTTTGGAAATCGCAAGAATTTATAAGCGTGATTGCCGAGATGCGAACAATCAAGATAAGAATTCAGTAGAGTGTAAAAATTTAAAAGATGAATTAGCAAGCGCAAGAGATGATGCAGGTTCTTATTACTTGAAACTTAAAGTGGTTTATGAAGCGTATGAAAAATATCGGTTGATGTTAGCTGCTGTTGGCCTTAATGATGTTTCAAAAGTGGCGCTTGCTAAAATTAAATTAGGAGATGCTGGAGTTACTCAAGAGGTTATAGATGCAAGAGATAGTTTGCTAGATTTGTATAGTGTTAACAGTGAAATTGATTTTGTTATCATTGAAAATATTGTTGCTGCTTCTAAGTGTGCGAGTGCTCATTTTTACAATCCAGATTCAGACTTAAGAAAGGGTGTGATTGGTGATGATAGTAAGGTGGGGTATGGTAATAAAGATCTAAGAGGTAATGAGTTTGATGGGTATATTGGGACTCACTCTGCGTCTGTTGTTGCTGGAGTTAGAAAAAATACAGGCGCCAAAGGTATTGCTGAAAATGTTAAAATTATGCCTTTGAAAGTTGCGACGTTTGGTGATCCTCGCGACATCGATATTGTTAATGCCATCAACTATGCTGTGAATAGCGGAGCAGATATTGTGTTGTTTGGCTTTGAAAAAGAGTTTTCAATGGAGAGTGATCTTGTTGATAATGCAATCAAAAATGCGAATTCTGGTGGTAGAGAAGTTCTTTTTATCGTTCCTGCTGGTGATCGCTCCTTGGCGCTTACTTATAAAAAAGTAGATGTTGATGGTATACCTGTTGCTAAAGGTAGTGACTCTTTCCCACGGTGTAATTCAGATGTAAGCAACTGTATTAAAATTGGTGCATCTTCTAGAACCAACAAAACATCAAATCTTGTGTATAAAAAATCTAATTATTCAGAAGAGCTTGTTCATCTTTTTGCTCCTGGGGAACAGATTATTGGAGCAATTCCAGAAAAAAGAGAGATCTATTTTTCAGGAACAATTCCTGCTGCTGCTGTTACTGCTGGTGTTGTCTCTCTTGCAAGAACACAGAATCGTTCAATTGATGTTGATGATTTATTGGCAAAACTTTTTCAAACTGTTTACACACTTGGAGATGGTGAGTTAGTGATAATTCCTGGCCAAGATAGTACAAAAGTGATTTCAATGCCATTTGATAATTTTTCGATATCTGGTGGATTAATAAATGCACATGGATTTGTTAAGGCCCTTAAATAATTTTTTACATGAATGGTTTATCGCCGTTAGCATGATTGGTGACGTCGATGACTTCGGTCACTTCAGGGAAATGTTGCTTTACGACTCGCTCAACGCCATTTTTAAGAGTCATTCTTGCACCTGCGCACCCTTGGCATCCACCAATTAACTTTATGTATAATTTATTGTTGTCATAATCAACAACCTCAATACCACCACCATGGGCCGCCAGTGCAGGAATCACTTCTTTAGCTAGTAGCGCTTCTATTTTTCTTCTCATCTGTTCTCCAATGTCATCTGTACAAAAATTGATTTAATTGAGTCTCTTATTTGTTCATCATTAATATCACAAAAGATTTCGTCAGATCTTCTCTTCGCCTCTTTATACTCAGGAGAGTATTTATTAAATTTACTTGTGCTCTTTGGTTCAGCTTCTGGTGGTAATAATGAGCTGCTCTGTTTAATGGAAAAGAAAGATCCGTTAACCTGGAATGTTACGCGGTCAATTTTACCTTTTAGTTGTTTGAACTCTTTTGATATAGCATCTATCATTTGAGTCTCTAAAAAGCTGAGCTGCTGAGCATAGATGGCATGTCTGGCCAAGATAGTTAAGTTCCCACGTTGTAATTTTAGAGGGATTGTCTCTTTCGCAATCTGGTTACCAATAATCTTGCTCCAATTTTTTACAAGTTGGAAAAAATCGAAGCTATCTTTTTGAAAGTGTGAGTTGTTAGTTTTTTTTTGAGTGGTCGTACCATCTTTCCCAAAACTACTAACTATGTCACCAAAATGTTTCAGCACGATATCCTTGCCGTTTGTCATTATCTAAGCTAAATAAAATGTTTAATTGCTGATACTATACAATAATATAGGTTGATTAAAAAATGATTTTTCGTATTCTTTTATTATCTCAAATAGTTCTCACAGGTTGCTCTGGTTATGGTGTTGTGGATCACAAAAATCCTTTTGAAAGGTTCGGAATAAAAACTCTTTGTGTTCCAACATTTGTTTCGAGCGCATCGATAAGTGGTGTAAGTGGCCCTGTTGCTTCAGAGATAGTCAAAGTATTAACAAATTACTCTGACTTAGATACAATTAGCGGTGAGTCTAAACATGCAGATGCTGTTCTTCTTGGTGTTATAAGTTCCGAAAAAATCAGTGACACGGTAAAGACTGTTGAGGACACAATTGTCTCAATAGGAGATAGAAATAAATTTTATGTTCCATCTAAGTCTAGAATTTCTTTTAAACTTAATTTGATTATGATAAAAAACCCTGTTTGGAAAAAATCTGGAACTACTCAACAACCATTGGTAGGCACGAACTCTGAAATTATTTTTAATAACACGTTAGATTTAACGACAGATTTTGCTCGTGTAGTTAGTATGGGCGAGGAACGTGTTGTAAACTACACTAAAAACAGTGGACTTCTAAAAAGAAGTGTACAAGAGATAGCTAAAACTGCGGCAACTAGATTTAAAAATGAGATAGTAAATGCCTTTTGATTTGAATCCTTGGGAGATACGGGATAAATCTAATCAGATTTTTTCTGAAGTTAAAAAAATATATTCGTTTTCTTTTTTTGATCCGTTCATTGAACGTTTGGCCCTTAAAGTTGCTTGGAAAAGTAATTTTCCTTTAAGTGGAATGATTAATGTTTGGGGTGATGAGTTAGATATTGATTGGGTAAGCAGCAATTTATTAAATTCTGGCTTCTTTTCAATCGATGATGCGTACTTTGTTTGGAATTCAGAAAAAATTTCAAAACATGTGACTGAGTTTATTCGTGACAATATTAGCTCTATCTCTGTTCCTAAACTTGTTTTTTCGGCAGCTGGTGGTAAAAATAGCTTCCATGATTTTAGCAAGAAAAGCCCAGATATCATTTCTGTATCGGTTAAACGGCCATCACCTTGGACATGGATCAAGTATGTTCGTTTTTTGGAGCGAGAAATTGGCGTGAAAATGGATGATTCCGCAAGAGAGTATATTTTAGAATCTGCTCAACAAAATAGCGGAGATATTATCCCTCTGCTTAAGATGGTTAAAAGTTTGCAACAAGAAAGAGCGTTAGAAAAGGTTACAAAGAATGACATTGATAATTTAACTGCAAGCAAAGTTGTTGATAAATTTAAACTCGTCTCTTTTCTTGGAAACAAGAATTTTATAGAGTTTTATAAGCAGTTGCTTGATTCGTTTGATGATATTAACCAGCTTAGAGAGCTTCTTAGATTTGCTCAATCTTATTTATTAAAAATCGTAGATCCGTCATACGTTGAAGATAAGGGGACTGTTAGTAGTTTTGATCGAGAGATTTTAACAGTAGCTCCAAGCTGGGAATTAGCTATGCTTGACCTAGAATTAAAACATATTTCAATGTTAGAAATTATGAGTAAATCAAATCAGTATAGAGTGTGGGAAGAGATTCGGTTACGTTATTTGAAAGAGTGCCAAGCAACGTCGTAGATACTTTTTGCAAGTAACAAAAATTAGAAGAAATAGTAAAACGTAACTGAAAATTACTATAATCCGTTAATCTGAGAAGATAGTCTTGAAATTTTTCTAGCAGCAGTATTTAGTTTGATAACTCCAGCTTTTGCTAATTTTGCAATAAGCTTCTGTGCAGATGGAAACGCTTGTACGGCAGCAGCTTTATCTTTGTTTTCGATAGCTTCTCTTACTTTTTTAACCATACTTTTCACTTCACTTGATCTAACAGTATTAACATGGTTTTTTTTAATAGTTTGCTTACTTCTTTTTTTTGATGACTTATGATTTGCCACAATATCTCCTTAACAATGTCATTAAAACGATTTACAAGCGATCTGTTTATCTAAAATGACTCTAGTTGACAACTATTTTCTTTCACCCCTTACTTTTTTATAACCGTAAAAAGTTGACTGGCCGTCTATCCGTAAAGTAGTATGCTATTTTCCTTTCATTATGTGTAATTTGATGTGTATTTGCTTTCGGAGGGCCTGTATGGAAATTAAGACTATAGGTATTGTTGGTGCTGGTCAGATGGGCCGAGGAATCGCTCAGGTTGCAGCGATGAGTGGTTACAAAGTTGTAATGTATGACGTGTCCCCTGATTTTCTTGATAAAGGGATAGATTTTATAAAAAAACAGCTTGCTAAAGGGATTGAAAAAGCAAAGTGGGATGATGAGTTTGTTAAAACTACTTTGGCCAACATAGTAAAAATTCATACTGTTGATGAATTTGCAAATAGTGGTTGCCAATTAATTGTTGAGGCTGCAACAGAGAACAAACAGATTAAATTTGATATTTTTAGAGCTCTTGATAAAGCGGCTCCGCCAGAGACTATTTTGGCATCGAATACATCGTCTATCTCTATTACAGAAATAGCAGCAGTAACTAAGAGGCCTAGCAAAGTGGCAGGTATGCACTTTATGAACCCAGTTCCTGTTATGAAGTTAGTTGAAGGGATCAGAGGACTTGAGACTGGCGAAGAGACATTTGTTGCAGTAGAAAAAGTTGTCGAAAAGATGGGCAAAGTTTTTATTAAGGCAAATGATGTAGCTGGTTTTGCTGTAAATAGAATTTTAATGCCGATGATAAATGAAGCAGTCTATGCGCTGTATGAAGGTGTCGCTTCTGCTAAAGATATTGATATAGCTATGAAGCTAGGGACTAATCAGCCAATGGGCCCACTTGAACTTGCTGATTTTATCGGCCTCGATACTTGCTTAGCAATTATGGAAGTTTTACATGAAGGGCTAGGTGATACAAAATATCGACCATGTCCATTACTAAAAAAATATGTGATGGCCGGAAGATATGGCAGAAAGAGTGGCAGAGGGTTTTATGAGTATTAAGGTTTATAACACCATCAGATTTGAAATCACTGAAAGTATCGGGTTACTGACGATTAGTAGGCCAAAAAAACTAAATGCTCTCAATCAAGAGGTTCTCACCGAACTCAAGGATCTTTTAACTTTTATTGGAGAAGGAAAGAGCGGGGCAAAAGCGATAATTGTTACAGGCGAAGGTGAAAAAGCTTTTATTGCAGGGGCAGATATCTCTGAGATGTCAGATATGACGCCTGGACAAGCAAGGGCGATGAGTATTCTTGGACAAGAGGTGACACTACTTTTTGAAGAACTTGCGATACCAGTTGTTGCAGCAGTAAACGGCTTTGCTCTTGGTGGTGGTTGTGAGATGGCAATGAGTGCAGATTTTATCGTTGCAACCAAGTCTGCAATTTTTGGCCAACCTGAAGTTAAGCTAGGATTGATTCCAGGCTTTGGTGGTACACAAAGATTGGCAAGGTTGGTTGGCAGGAATTTAGCAAAAGAGTTAATTTATACAGGAAGAAATATTAGCTCTGAAGAAGCTTTGCGAGCTGGCCTTGTGCTTTCAGTTCATGATGACATTACTGCAATGATGAAAGCTGCCAAGAGTTTGATTGGTCAGATGTTAAAGAACTCCCCGGTAGCAATAGCAGCTGCTAAAAAAGTTATGAACGATGGGAATGATCTAAGCTTGAAAGAGTCGCTTGAGATTGAGGCCGAAGGGTTTGCAAATATTTTTAATAGCAATGATATGAAAGAGGGGACTAAGGCTTTTATAGAAAAAAGAGCACCAAGTTTTCCTGGTAAGTAATAAGTAATAAGTAATAATTAATAACGAGAAACAAAGAGGGAGTTATGGGAATCAACAGTAACTATCAAGAGGTTAGAGATATGGCCGCCAAATTTGCGGATAAGGAGCTAGTTCCTATTGCTGCAAAAATTGACAAGGAAGGAGAGATTCCTGATTCGGTAAGAAAAAAATTAGCAGAAAATGGTTTTATGGGTATTTTTGTTCCAGAAGAGTACGGCGGTGCTGGAATGGATTACGTTTCATACGCAATTATTGTTGAAGAGGTTTCAAGAGGGTGCGCTTCTAGTGGTGTTATCATCTCAGCTCAAAACTCTTTAGCGATATGGCCAATTTTACAATATGGTACAGAGGAGCAGAAGAAAAAATATTTACCACTTCTTGCTAGTGGTGAAAAAATCGGTTGTTTTTGCTTAAGTGAGCCGAATGCAGGTTCAGATGCTGGTTCGTTAACATCTTTTGCTGAAGATAAAGGTGATTATTACGAAATAAGTGGAACAAAGAATTTTATTACAAACGGAAAAGAAGCCGACGTGGCCATTGTTTTTGCTAAAACAAGAAAGACTGAAAACCACAAAGGGATGTCTGCATTCATTGTTGAAACGAAGACTAAAGGTTTTCAAGTGATGAAGTGTGAAGATAAGTTGGGCATCAAAGGTTCTTCAACTGCTCAAATAATGTTTGATAAGGTTAGAGTTCCAAAAGAAAATATTCTAGGAAAACTTGAAAAAGGTTTTTCGATGGCCCTCGCTACACTTGATGGTGGACGACTTGGTATAGCGGCACAAGCATTAGGCATTGCAGAAGCCGCTTTTAGATACGCTATTAAATACTCTAAAGAGAGAGTGCAGTTTGGTAAACAGTTATGCGAATTTCAAGGCATTCAGTTTATGATTGCAGATATGAGTACAAAAATAGCAGCGTCTCGACTTCTTATTTTAGAAGGGAGTGAGATTAAGGATCAGGGTGGTAATTTCTCTAAATATAGTGCTCAAGCAAAGTTGATGGCATCAGAGACTGCGATGTGGGTATCTACTAAGGCAATTCAAATTTGTGGCGGTAATGGCTATACAAAAGAGTTTCCTGTTGAGAGACATTTTAGAGATGCAAAGATTACTGAGATTTACGAAGGTACATCTGAGGTTCAACGAATGGTAATTGCTGGATTAGAACTTCAATAATAGATAAAAATTTTCAAAGAGGAAGGTTATGGTTAAGAAGAAACCAGTAAAGAATGTTAAATTAGCTGTTAAAAAAAATGTTAAGGTACAAGTTAAAAAGAGTGCTAAAGCACCTACCCATTCTAGCAAGAAACCTGTTAAGACCAAGGCAAAGCAACCTGTAAAAAAGGTAAATAAAAAGGTAAAGGTTGTTGCAAAAGTTACAAGGCCAGCAATGACTAAAAAGGGTGTAGAAAAAAAGCAAGCGCCAGTTAAAGGTCTAGTTAAAAATGTTCTTGGTAAAATAAAGAACAGTATAGTTGCAGCTAAAAAACCTGTAAAACCTGTAAAGCATGTATCTCCTCCGCCTAAGATTGATCATAAGAAAAGCGAAAAGATTGCTAAAGAAGATAAGGCAAAACTTGAAAAGTTGAGACTACAAGAGAAAGCAAGAATTGTTAAAGAGAAAGATAAAGAAAAAAAAGAGAAGGAAAAAGAGAAAGTTAGGCTTGCAAAATTAAAAGAAACAGAAAAAAAGAATAAAGAGAAAGAGCTCGCTAAGTTAAAACTTCAAAAAGAAAAAGAGAAGGAGCAACTTAGGGCCGAAAAAATTAGAGAGAAAGAGCAATTAAAAGCTGACAAATTAGCGGCCAAACAGGCCGCAACTGTTATTAAAAACCAAGAGTCTGCAGATAGGGCCAAGGTTGATTTAAAAGAAGGTCTTGCTGAAGAGATTGTTGCGTTAGCAGAGGACATTTCATTAGATGACATTTTTAGAACAATTAGAGAGATGGATATTTTTCACGATGAATCTACTGATGAGTGTTTTGAAAAAGGATGTGATAACCTTTCGACAACCTTAGGATATTGTCGTTACCATTACATTAAAAATTGGGATTCCATAAAAGGCAAGCAAACGATACTGAAAGAGGGTAACTTACATAAAATGATTGAAGGGTTAGTTAGAAAGTATCCGATGAAGTTTGTAGAAGAGGTTTTAAAGGATCTTTTTGATGATAAGTCATTCTTTAATGTGTTAAAAGATTTAGACTTGACCGAAGATCTCTCTTTTGAAGATGAGGTAGTTGTAGATGACGATGCTGATGATACTGATATTGCATTTGAAGCAGTTAGAGGGATTGGCCATTCGTCAGAGGATTTTGACGGTTAACTTAAGAGTTTATTCGCTTCAATCGTAAGGAGAATGTTCTCTCTTGTTATTTTATAAAACATTGTAAGTTTTTTAATCGTTAGTTCGGTCCAACTTAAAACGAATATATCGTCTTCTTCTTTTGAGGCAAAAACATCATCGATTATAATTCCTGTAGCATCCACCATATTATCAAGTATTGCCTTGTTGTCGCTCTTGTCGCTGATAGCTACAGATAATGATATTGTCGTTGGAATTGCTGTAATGTTATCCCTATCTTGAATTGAAACCATAAAAACAAGTTCATCAATATATACTTCACCGTAGACTTCAAAATATTTGTTTAATTTCTTGCATGGTAACTTATAAGCGGATTCTAGCATCTTTTTACATTCTTGAAGCCACTCAGTTGGTAGTGGTGTTCCTTGTGTGTCATCATGTGTTCTAGAAAACATATTTGGCCCTTCTTTTTTGGGGCCATCATAACGGTACACGTCTTGTGAGTCAATAACGCGGATACACTATTCTAACTGGTCGTTGAATAATAAAATACTAAAACAAATTTTAATCAAAGGAGCGTATATGTCCGTTTACATTTTGGGTGGGGCAAGAACCCCAAGTGGTAGTTTTTTAGGAACTCTTTCAACTATACCTGCTACGAAGCTTGGTTCAACAGCAATAACTGGGGCCTTGAAAAAAGCAGGTGTATCAGCTGACAAGGTTGAAGAGTTATATATGGGAACTGTTTTGCAAGCTGGCCAGGGGCAAGCTCCTGCAAGGCAAGCAGCGCTTGGAGCTCAACTTCCTGAGTCTGTTCAGTGTACAACGGTTAACAAGGTTTGCGGATCAGGATTAAAAACAATAATTATGGGAGCGCAGACGATAAATGCTGGTGATGCTGATTTGGTGGTTGCTGGTGGAATGGAGAATATGTCACTTGCCCCTCATTTTATTCCGGGTAGTAGGACTGGAATAAAATTTGGCGAGGCAAAGCTAAAAGATGTTATGCAGTGGGATGGTTTGTGGGATGTGTATACTGATCGGCCAATGGGTAATTGTGCAGAAGAGTGTGTTAGTAAATATAGTTTTTCTAGAGAGGCCCAAGATTCATTTGCAATAAACTCTTTTAAACGGGCCCAAAATTCAATTAAAAATGGAATTTTTGCGAGTGAAATTGTTCCTGTCGTTATTAAAGGTAAAAAGGGTGACGTTGAGATAGTTGAAGATGAAGGTGCATTAAAAGCAGATTTTGACAAAATACCTCAGTTAAGGCCAGCGTTTGATAAAAACGGAACAATTACTGCAGCAAACGCTTCAACAATTAATGATGGAGCGGCGGCAGTTGTGTTAGGTGGTGAAAAATATAAAGATAAAGCAAAATTTAAAATTGTCGCTTATGCCGGACACGCTCAAAATCCAACATGGTTTACAACAGCTCCAGCTGAGGCGATGAAAAAATGTTTAAACAGAGCTAAAATGAACATTGGTCAAATTGAACTGTTTGAAATCAATGAAGCGTTTGCTGTGGTTACTATGGCAGCGATGAAAGAGTTTGATATTTCTCTAGATAAGGTTAATATTTATGGTGGAGGTGTTAGTCTTGGGCACCCTATTGGTTGTTCAGGTACACGTATCGTTGTGACACTTATGAATGCTCTAACAAGAGAGAATAAAAAATACGGGATGGCCTCAATCTGTATTGGTGGTGGTGAGGCCTTAGCGATGATTATAGAAAAAATTTAAGTTATATAGAGAGATTTAGCTAATGGTAGAAAGTAGTACTGTGCAAAGAAAAAAATCAGGACTTGTCGCGCTACAGGCAGGACAGGTCCTATTTCATGAAAATGATATTGCGAAATCTCTTTATATTATTCAAAAGGGACAGTTGCGACTCTATAAACCGAAAGGTAGAGGTTTTGTTGAGTTGGCAGTTTTGAGAGCTGGCGAAGTTATTGGAGAGATGGCATATTTTGATTCTGGTAGCAACAAGAGAAGTTGCTCAGCGTCTGCTATCGTTGAGACAGAGATTATTGAAATATCTTTTAACGCTCTTGAAAAAGCAATGACTGGATTGAACCCTTGGTTTAAAACGATCGTAAATACTTTGGCAGAGAGACTTAGAAAAACAAATGACAAAGTAAAGGCGCTAGAAAATAACTCCCTCGGATTTGGCCAAGGCGGAAAGGTAGCTGATTATAAATTTTTTCATATGATTGATATAGTCAGAATGTTTTCGCTGTTTTTTTTAGCATTCAAAGCGGTTGGTGAACCAAAAGATGGAAAATATTTTGTTCATCAAAGTGTAATAAAGCTTTATGCGATAGATATTTTTAATGTCATGGAAGTAAAATTTGAGGAGTTTGTTAAACTTTTAAAAGAAGAAAACATTATCAGAGTTGAGATGGATAGTGAAAATCTGCCAAGGATTTATGTTACAGATAAAATTAATAAGCTTAAAGAGATGGCAGCATTTTTTAATAAAGAACGTGTTAGTGATGATAAGAAGAGATTGAGAATTTCTAATAAATGTGAGCGGATTCTTGCTAGGATTGATCTTCAGATAAATGCAAAGCAGTTGGCCGGAGATAAAGTAGAAGTTAATCTGAGCGTTATTTTTAAAGATTTTAGAGATAAAAATGTACCGATCTTAGAAGAAGATTTAGCGGATGCTATTGAAGCTGGGTTGTGTGAAGATATTCTTGTCGGTAGCAACAACGAGTTAACCACGATGTTAAATCTTCCTCTGTTTAAAAGACTTTTCCCATGCATTGTTATGATGAACGCTGTAAATAGAATTAATGAGTCAAAATCAGGATCTGGTTACTAGTATAATTTATAATCCTGGTTGATATTTGACTTCAACTTTGCTGTTGTTTGTATATATCCCATTACCATTCATCTTTAAAAAATATCCTGTTTTGTTAAGAGCAGGAGTTCCTGGAGTTGTTGGGTGAGATTGGTCAAGTATCTTTACGTTTTGATTATTTTTATATCCGACATACTCCCAACCGTTTGTTGTAGACTGGCCTATTGTTGTTCCATCAATTGATACAAATACGGTACCTACATCTGGTTTATTTGCTAAGTGGATATACCCAAAATATTCAGCAGGCGTTTGAGTATTAATGATTAAACATTCTGGATAAGTTACTTGTGCACTACCATTAAGTTTTACCATGTAACCAGTAAATGGTTCACCAGCAGAGGGTTGAATTCTAGTGTTTCTATTTGTCTGATAACCAACATACTCATAACCGTTACTACTACTCCTTGGAACATTTGCTCCATCTTTTGTGACGGTAATTTTATTTGAGTCAATTGCAACAGAAGCACTTGTAGCGATTGGCCAATAGTTATAGACATGCTTTACTACTTGATAAGATATTGATGAGTTTATTCCATCAAACATATTGCTAAAATCCATACTGCAAATATCGTAACTATCTGGGTAGGTTCCTTGCTGGTCTGAAGCTCCAGACTCACTATACATATAGCTAGACATAGTTTTATATACTACGTTTACCCTTGGAACTTCAGAACATGTTTGATGTCCAACGAGTGAGAAAAATCTTAGCTGTAGTGAGTGTAAAATATTATCTCGTAGATTTTGAAAATCGTCTCGCTTGCTACCAACGTAGGTAAGTGCTTGGGCCTCATTTGGTGTCCATCCTTCAGGAACGAAGCTATTATCGTCACCGTTAGACATTATTACGATCATGGTGTAGGCACCATTTCTAAATATTCCAGTTCCACTAGCTCTGTTTGTATTCATGATTGTAAGAACTCTGTTTAATCCATCCTCTCTTGAACCGAGGTTACTTGTTGGAAAAGTTGAAAGTTTATTTGGTGCCTGATCATAAGGCGTTAGAAGTCCAGTAGCGTAGCTATTAAGGTTATCTGGATTTGAAGCGACTAAGTATTGAGGATCACTTCCAGTAGTGCTTGGAAGTAGTGGCGCAAGAAGCATCCTAAAATCGAAGCTGGAAGATATTTTCAAAATGAGTTGATTGAGTGCGCTTTTGGTTTCCGGGGTGACAAAGAGTTGGCTACCAGAGTTGTCCCATAAAAACAAAAAATCAACTTTAGGTTTTACTAGAGAAAACGTAGAGCACCGTTGGTCAGAAAAATATTGAATAGGGTTTGTGCTGTTTGAATTATCGGTTACTTTTTTTGAAACAAATTCTTCTTTTGAACATGAGTAAAAAAAAGAACAGACCATAAAGATACCAATTTTTATTACATTCATCATAACGCTCCAGAGAGTATATTCCCTCGTAAACTGATCGGTTGTAATAAAATATGGTTTAGTAGATTTTTGATGAATGGGTGTTGGCGATTGGCCAACACCCGAGTGTTTCACTCTGGATTATTCTGTGAAATTTACGCAACCTTTACCATCTGTATATTTTTTTAACTTATCGCCTGCGGCCGCAACTACTCCTGGGACACCTTCTGCTAACCATATGATTTTGTCTGTAGGAATTCCCCATTGGCATGCTTGAATAGCAGCGTTTAGACCGCGATAACACTTTAGAGCGTTACAATAAAATACAACTGTTTTTCCAGCATCGATATAACCTTTTACGATCTCTTGAGTCAGTGTATTTTCTGCGTCCCCTGGAATTGCATATGGGTGAAGCTTTGAGTTTTTAATTTTACACTTTTGATAAAGTCTTTCTGGTCTTGTATCGATGAAAACATACTTATCGTTTTCAATTAGATTTAAAGCATCAGTAGGTGTTAGTAGTTTTAATCCAGGCGCAGGATCTCCAGCAGTAACTGGTTCACCCTTGGCCTTATCTTTATTATATCCTTCGTAACCAGGATTAAGTGTACACGCCAGTGTTGCTAATGAAAAAATTGATAGTAATGAAACTAATAAGACATAAAATCTGTTCATAATGAAACTCCTTAAATTAAACGGTACTTGTATTATAAATCAAAAGATGCCGATAAAAAATCTAATAAAAATCATTGTTTCATTTCAGACAAAAGAGTGAATTCGTCAACTATTGTGGAAAATCCGTTTATTAGTTCGTTAACGTCTTTTGATTTTTGGCCAAGCTTGATCGCATCCCCTGTTACTTGTTTCCCGGCCACGTTAACTTCATGAAGAGATAGGCCAATCGTTTCAGCGTTGGTAGTGGAATTTTTAGCAATGGTTGCCATGTCCTTTGTTTTTTTGCTGATTAGCTCAATACCACTAGATATTTCAGACACTGATGACACTACTGTGCTCATTGCGGCCCCCATTACGTTTGAGAGCGAAAGTTGTTCGTCAGTTGATTTTTTAATCTCAAGGCTTTCAGTTCTAACTTTATTCATTAGAGATGATATGTTGTTAACTTGGATTTCAGATTTATTAACAGCATCTTGAATGGCGCTAACTTTTGCTGATATATTGCCAGTTGTTTTTTCTGTAATGTTTGAGAGCTCCTTAACTTCATTAGCAACAACAGCGAACCCTTTTCCAGCTTCTCCGGCCCTGGCCGCTTCGATTGTAGCATTGAGTGCTAGAAGATTTGTCTGATCAGCAATATCAGAAATTATTGCGACGAACTCTCCGATTGATTTTGATAGCGAGACAAGCTCTTTCATTGATCCAAGTACGAATTGAGAATTATCGACGGCCTCTTTGATAACGAGGTCCTCGTGATCAATCATTTTAGATATACTGTCTATCGATGTTATTAGTTTGGAAACAGATAGGTTTGCCTCTTCAACTCTATTGTTAATTTCAAATGTAGATTTAGAAACGTTTGATATTTCATCCGAGATAGATTTTGCGTTACCCGCCATATTTTTGGAGTCACCAATAAAATCATCAGTAACTCCTTGGACGGACATCGTTTGGGCCGTCAATTCTTCTGAGCTACTGCTTAATGTTAAAACGGATCTATTAAGAGAGTCTCCAATATTTACTAGTGTCCCTTTTGACTCATTGATTTTGGTAGCGATGCTATAAATATCGCTCATATTAAAAATCATCTCTAGTCCACCAGAGATGTTCCCATCTAAATCTTTAACAGGAAGCCCCGTATATTTTATTGGGATGGTGCAGTTTATATTAGGTCTTGCAACTGTTTGACTATCGCAGATTATCCCTTTTTTGATCGCATTCATTGTCGCACATCTTTCAGTGTTGCAATCTCCTGTCTTGAAAAGATCGTAACATTTTTTTCCAATACATTCACTTGGTGTTAGATCTGCAAGGCCTGCTCCGAAGTTATTTATAAATGTTATGTTTAGATCTTTGTCGACTTCAAAAATTGGTGTCGGAATCATCTTGAGGTGTTGGATCATTCTTTGATTAATGAAGCTAGACTGTTTAAGAGCAAAGATGGTATCCTTAATCGAGATATTTAAGTCTTCAATCTCATCACCTGTTTTTTCAATCTCGACAGTTGGATATTCTCCCTTTGCAATTTTTTTAACAATGTTGATTGATTCAACTATTGGAGTAGATATTTTTTTTGCAGTAGAGGTACCAAGTATCGTTATTAATATTATTATGACAATAACTATTCCTAATGTAATGAGCTCCATTTTTATAATTGGAGCATATGCCTCTTTAGTTGAGAGCTCACTGATTATTGCCCATGTTGTTTCTCCAATCTTGATAAAGTTATAGCTACTTAATACTTCTGTATTAAGATAATTTTTGCTAACAATGCTGCCCGCGGTTCCTTGTAGTGCTAGTTCAACTTGCTTTGCTTCAATCTTTTTTTGATTTTTGAAAGATTTTTCTAAGGTGTATTGCTCGCTTAAATATGAACTGCTTCTGACAATTTTGTCACTTCCAACAAGGTAGGTCTCTTGTGTTTTTCCAAGCCCACTGCGGTCCATCGTTCCAATTATTTCGTCAATGATGTTTAGAGTTATTCTGTTGATAGCTTCGTTGGAGACTTGAATTGCAGCAACACCAATTAATTCATCTTTTTCTATTACTGGGGCAGCAAAGAATTGAGCTGGAATATTATCTACCACAGAGTACTGTTTGATATCAGTTAAAAACGGTTTTTTTGTCTCAATCACTTTATTAAATGCTTCGGTTAGTGGAGAGTCTATTCCTTTTAAGTTTGTCCCAAAGTCGGCTTCTTCTGATGAAGTGTAGAAAATAGTTCCATCTTTTCCTATTAGTAAAACGTCGTACAGTTTGTGTCGGTAGATAAATTCACCAAGATAGGTAGCTGTTCTTTTGATACTCTCTTCATACTTGTCATCATCATGGAAATCGTCACCTTTTTTTCCTTCTTTTATTAGTTCGAGTGCTCTTTGTTGTGTGCTGACAAAAGTGTCCTTTACAATAGGATTCTTAGAAACGTCGATAGCTAGTTGTTTATGGGAATTAAAAAAATCTTCAATCTGAATTTTCTTACTTCTAGTTGTTGATTCGAGGTTCGAAATTATATTAGATTTAATTAATTCTTTTGAGTAAATATAAATGGCAATGGACGTTGCTATTACTGGAGTTAGTCCAACTAACAAATAAGTTGTGAGTAGCTTTTTCTTAAGCGTAAGCTTCATAATGATTCCGTTGTTTATAATTATAATGTTGTATGAATTATCTCATGGCCATTTTTGCAGTCAAGGTGTTTTGAACTTATGGGTTAACTAGGATTTATATACCGTTACAGTATTATTTGCACAGTTATTCCATGTGAACATCTTAGACCGATTTAATCCCCTATCAATTAAACGTTGCCTGAAATTGTTGTTCGCTAATATGTGCAAAATTTTTTCCGCGATATCGTCAATATCAAATTGATCTACAAGAGCAGCTGCGTCTCCTGCAATCTCTTTCATGGCGCCACTATTTGATGTAATGACTGGGCATCCAGATGAGAATGCTTCAATGATTGGGATGCCAAATCCTTCATATAGTGAGGGATATATGAGAAGTTTGGCATTTTTGTATAGTGAACGTAGCTCACTACTGCTAACGTGACCTAGGCGAATTACATCATGTTCTAGTTTTGATATTGAAATATATTCATCAACTTTTTCAGCTTCATTCCCATTTTTACCTATGATGTAAAGCTTAAGATTGTCAAATCTGTTTTTTACTCTTTCGTATGCTTGAATGGCCCTTAAAATATTCTTCCTCTTTTCTACGTTACCTACAAACAAGAGATAGTTTTTTTTGTGAATGATGGAGGTCGCCTCATTGTTGGAGTTTAAATGGTCGTGTCCATGGTAAACAGTGTGAACTCTTCCACTATACGTCGGAAAGCGATCTAGGATTTGTTCTTTAATGAAATTTGAGACTGTGATAATTCGGTCAGGCCTAGTTCTATTTAGAACAAATTCAAGTTTTTCCCTGCCTTTTTTTGCGAACCTATCATTTAAAATTTCTTCTTCATAAAAGGCCAAATCATGAACAGTTAATACTCGTTTAAATTTGTCAGATGAATATATTTTAAAATCTGGGCCATGGAAGATATCATTTTTTTGTGAGGACATTGGTGTTACAAACGGCATATATATTTTTGCTGGTAGATTAGAATGAAGAGCAAAATGGGGCCTATGTCTAAATCTTGTATACTTAAAGACGGGCATTAGATTTATATCGCTTCTAGTATTGAGAGCATTTAATAAATTTAATGTATATACTCCAATACCAGAGAGATGTGGAGATAGTAGTGTGTTTATGTCAAGATTAACGTTTATGTGATTCATTAAGATTTAGTCTCTCATACTTTGCACTATTTGGTAAAGTTCGGTAAGATCAAATCATACACTTTTAATTAAGGATGATTGATTGAATAACCTAAGCAATATGGTGGAACTTAGCTACCTTAAAAAAAACAAAAACAAGATTAAAAAAATTTTCATGTATAGAGTTTGTGGTACAGGAATGGGCGCTGCCGCTGTTTTGCTAAGAGAGAAAGGGTACAGTGTAGACGGAGGTGATATTAAGTTTGCTCCTCCAATGAGTACATATTTAGAGAGAACGGGGATACCCCTTCATGATTTATCTTCGATAACGGCCAGTGATTTGGAAAAATATGATTTGATTGTTGTTGGCAATGTTGTTCCAAGGAGTGGGGCCGACTCTAAGAAAATCGAAGAATCTAACGTTAAATTTGCATCATTTCCAACAACGATTGGTGCCCTTGTTCTTGATGATATCAATGTCGTTGGTATTGCTGGAACTCATGGAAAAACAACAACGACATATCTAGCAAAACAAGTTTTTGAAAAAATAGGGTTTAATGTAGGATATTTTGTTGGCGGTGTAATCGAAGGAGAGCTTTCAGCAAAGCTAGGAGATGGGTCATATTTTTTTATTGAATCGGATGAGTATGATAGTGCATATTTTGAAAAGATATCAAAGTTTAGGCTTTATTCAATCGACCAGTTGATACTAACATCTCTCGAGTTTGATCATGCAGATATTTTTAACACTGTTGATGATATCGTGGTTCAGTTTGCGGAACTTATTCCCAATGTTAGTGGTAAAAAGATATTTTGCGATGATTATCCAGAAAGCACAAAGCTTGCTAGTAAGTTTGGGTTAGAAAAAAGTAAAGAGTATTTAACATATGGATCGCGAAGTAGTATTGGCCCAAAAGTAGTAAGTATGGATCATAAAGGGACAGAGTTTTCGCTTGTGGTTAGCGGAAAAAAAGAGATTTTCAAAACTAATTTAGTCGGCCAGCAAAATATTTTAAACATCACTTCGGTTATCCTGTTTGCAGCTAGTGAAGGGGTTGAATTAAAGAAAATTCGAAGCGCTATTAGTGATTTGAAATTATCCAAACGTAGGCAAGAAGTTAGAGGTTTGTATAAAGGAGCTATTGTTATTGATGATTTTGCACATCACCCGCGTGCTGTTGATTTGACAATTGATTCAGTTAAAATGATGTATCCAGATAAACAACTTGTTGTCGTTTTAGCGCCAACATCAGCAACTGCCAGAAGTTCAATTTTTCAAAATGAGTTTGCGACAGCATCAATGCGTGCAGATAAATTAATTGTTGTAAGGCCAGAGCAATCGACAAGTGCTAAAAATGTTTCAGATCTTGATTGTGAAAAGATAGCGGCAGATTTTAGAAGTGAAACATCAAGATCTGGAGTTGTTGCGGTTAGCTTGGATGATCTTAGAAAAAAAATTGATGATAGTGCTGATTCAAAATCAGTTCTGCTAATATTAAGCAATAGCACTTGTCTTGGATTATGGGAGTCATCTTTTGTTGAAAAATTGCAGCCCCTCCTTAAGTAAGTTTAACCCATCATTCTATACTACGGTTTTAGCAGTGATAGTTATGACAGTTTTGCCAACTCGCTTGTTAGCACTTGATCTATCTTTAAATAAAAATAGAGTGGTTCTAAAAAAAGAGTATGAAGGTCTACACGCTATGTTTAGGAAACAGATGTGTACTGGGCGTACGGAGAAAGAGTTTTGGAAAAAGTTTGATGATTTTCGTGGGGATGGTTATCACGTTCCGATTCATTTAGATGGTACCCTAGATAAAAAAACAGTCGCTCATTTTATTAGTGAAATATCAAATAAAAGAGTTTGGATAAATAAAGAGATCGACAGTTTAAAGGAAGTTGCAAGTTTTAATAATCTTGAAAAAAAATTATCTGTTCTTGAGAAAATGTTTGAAGAGCATATCAGTTTGAAAGAAAAATATTATGATATGGATGAGAGTGAAGCGAAGGATTTGTTGGGGAGAGAAGCTAATAAAAAATTTAAGGAGTTTCGAGCGAAGGTTAGAGATTTCTTGAGTGAAATATCTTTTCTTCATAGTTTTCGTTTTCCTGTTGACCACTACGCTTGGAGAAAACGTTATGATGAATTAAAAGAACGTCACGATTACTGGGGGAAGCACGAGGCAAATAAGATATTCTTTGCTAGAAAAATAATTCAAGATGGCGCACAGAATTCAGACCGATCAGATGGAGATAACTTTTTGCGAGCGGCAATAGATACGGCATATATTTCGTTAAGAGATTACTATGAGCCGTTTGTAAGTGAGATGATCAGGTCTGATCTAAATTATGTTTTTAAAAAAGTTAAACCATATTTGCGAATGGGGCCGTCTAAACAAAAAGAACGATTATATGAGTGGTTAGATAGAACTGGACGCTATTATAAATTTTATGATGATTTGTTAAATAATAGTGATGTCAAGACAGGTAGTGAATTACTTGAAGCTAGGGCGAAGTCCAGATTTGCTCTCAAGGATTTTGTTTTGCAAAAGCAAGAAGAGGCATATACGTTTTGGCAAAAAAAAGAGGAGATCTTCCGTTATTTATACGTTGTGGATACAATTCTCTTTAATGAGGTTGGTAACATTGATGGAAGGGACGCTCTTGAACGAAGAGATATCGTAAGAGTAGTTATTAATAGACATGATGATGATTATTATTCAATGTTTGATAAGTTAGATGACCTTTTTGAAAAGTTTTCAACTGTTCCAGATGAAGAGGTGAAAAAAAACAAATGGCTCAATGTCTTATTTAAAGAGGGAGAGTTTTCGTTTACCTATTACTTTATAAAAGCTAACTTAAATGTTTTTTGCCAGCCGATGACTAAACTAGGCCAATCTTTACGAAGTGAAAATATCGATTTAGCACTAGACGTTCTAAAAGAGTACAATAGCGGTAATCGTTCAAAGCATATTAGATATTTTTCTAGGGCCTCTATGTTGGGCCGAATTGATATGAGTTCTCTTTGGAGTGGTAAGCATGACGTAGTTCCTGAAAAAGTTGGAGCGAAGTTAGATTCAGCACAAACAAAATCAATCAAAACAGCGATCAGCACAAAAAAATATGGTTATAGATACGATTTTGTTTCTGAGGATAATAAAAAATTTAAAGTTATTGAGGTTGGTGATAATGGCTTCGTCATATCGAGAGATGATGGTGTGATATATAAACAACGTAACCCTCACCTTTTTACTTACTTTTCAAAAAAATAACTTTTCGATCTGCTTAAGAAGTGGTAAAAACTAAGCCAGTTAGTGTATTATTTATTTAGTCGTGTGGTGTAGTTGTACTATTATAAAGAGGAGAGTTGTTATGTTAAAGAATTACATTTTTACATCAGAGTCAGTGACAGAAGGGCATCCAGATAAAATGGCGGATCAGATTAGTGATGCAGTTCTAGACGCTTTTTTGGCCCAAGATAAACATTCAAGAGTTGCCTGCGAAACGATGATTACGACTGGATTAGTTGTACTTGCAGGAGAGATTACAAGTAAGGGTTCAGTTGATTTTCAACAAATTGTTAGAAATAAGATAAAAGATATTGGTTACGATTCTTCTGAAAAAGGTTTTGACTGCAATACTTGTTCTGTTATGGTTGCCATGGGTAAGCAGTCTCCAGATATCGCTCAAGGAGTAAATGAGGGAGAAGGGACGTTTAAGGAGCAAGGTGCAGGTGATCAAGGTTTGATGTTTGGTTATGCGGTTAATGAGACAGAATCTTTTATGCCGATGACAATTGATTTATCACACAAGCTTGCGCATAGGCTCTCTGTCGTAAGGAAAGAGGGAATTCTTGCTGATCTAAGAGCTGATGGAAAAACACAAGTTTCTGCTCAATACGAAAATGGAGTAATTAAAAGAATTGATACGATAGTTGTCTCTTCTCAACATGCAGCTTGGATGACAATTAAGGATGTGGAAGAGGGAATAAGAGAAGAGGTTATCTCAAAAGTTGTTCCAAGAGAGTATATCGATGCTAAGACAAAAATTTATGTCAATCCAACAGGTCGGTTTGTAACTGGTGGGCCAACTGGTGATTGTGGTCTTACAGGTAGAAAAATTATTGTCGATACATACGGTGGACATGGTGGACATGGTGGAGGAGCATTCTCTGGAAAAGACCCATCTAAAGTTGATAGAAGTGCAACATATGCGGCAAGACATGTTGCCAAGCACATAGTTGCAGCAGGACTTGCTGATAGAGCTCTTGTTCAGGTTGCCTACGCGATAGGGGTTGCACAGCCGGTATCATTCCTTGTTGATACTTATGGGACTGAAAAATGTGATATTGCTAAAATAAACTCTGCAATTAACAAAATTTTTACCATGACTCCAAAGTCAATAATAACAAGACTTGATTTACTAAATCCGATATATTCAAAAACTGCTGCTTACGGGCACTTCGGTAGAAGCGAGCAGATTGGATTTACTTGGGAAAAACTGGATAAATTGGAAGAGCTTAAATCTCTTTTTTAAAAAATTATGGAAGTAGCGATTTTTTTATTGAGGTACGTTCCTTTCTGGGCCGTACCTCTTGCTATGATCTCTTTTGAGTTTGCCTATGTATTTTGGCTAAAATCTATGAAGAGAGTAAGCGCTCTGTTTTTCGTTATTTTCGTTATAGCAATGATTTTCATCGGTTACTATTTTTGGGCCGGTGGGTCTGAAAACTCTGCTAAAATCTTATCTAATTTTATTTACTCTCATAAACAGTCCGACTGAATAATTTGCCGGTGACAGTTAATTGACACTGATCAACTCTTTTTGATACGATTACTTGCGATTGTTGCACTTAATCGCAAGAGTGGGGCGAAAATAACATGGAAGATCTAAATTATTTGCAGGTAGCAGTTAACGGTCTCTCTTCAAGTAAGGAGATGATTAAGTTAGAAGAGGGCGAAATCCCTCCTGTTGTCATTATCGAAGATGATCCTGTTTTCGGTTCTATTTTGCAGCGTTTTTTGAGTAAAAAATTAAGTAGTGAAGTTGTTCTCTTCGCTTCCCCCAATAGCTGTATTGAGTATTTAGATGAAAATGAGATTTCAGCTTATTGCCTCGTAACAGATATAACTTTTGATAACTCTAGTATTGATGGATTAACGCTGATAGATCTGTTGAGAAGTAAAAATCACCGTTTTGAAATTGTTGCTATGACAGGATTTGCTTCAATCGAGAGCGCAATCACTGCTACTAAAAAAGGGGTATTTCAGTATTTAACAAAACCTTTTGAGCTAGAGGTTATGTTTGAACTGGTTGCTTCTATTTTTGAAATCAGATTTGGAATTAAACGGAGTGATATAAAAGAGCAAGTACCAACTTATTCAAAAGTGTTAAAAAAGGGTTCTCTACTTGATGGCCCAATAGTTCTTACACCACCTACAGCTACGGACATTTTTTGTGGAATGATTGGCCGATCTGCTAAAATGAAAGAGCTTTTTTCTAATATTAAAAAAATCGCCTCGTCTGAGTCGACTGTATTAATCACTGGCCCAAGTGGTACAGGTAAAGAGCTTGTCGCGAGCGCTATTCATTTATTATCAAAACGTAATAAGAATAAAATTGTCTCGGTTAATTGTGGCGCAATACCTGGCGAATTGCTTGAGAGTGAGCTTTTTGGCCATGTAAAAGGTGCATTTACTGGTGCTGTCTCAAATAGAAAAGGACGTTTTGAAGTTGCAGATGGTGGAACAATTTTTCTTGATGAGATTGGAGACATGCCATTCTTGCTTCAAGTTAAGCTACTTCGGGCCTTGCAAACTAGAAAGGTTGAGCCAGTTGGTGGTGAGTGTTCTATTGATGTAGATATTAGAATTATAGCGGCTACACATACCGATCTTGAGATGGCCGTAAGAAGTGGAGATTTTCGAGAAGATCTTTTTTATCGTTTGAATGTCATACCGATAAAATTGCCACCGCTATCAGAGAGGCGAGAGGATATTCCTTTACTAATTTCATATTTTCTTTCAAGACTAGTTAGTGCTGATGGAAGAAACAGTTTGAAGTTTGAAGATGAGACACTTGAAATTTTAGTTGGATATGATTGGCCAGGAAATATTAGAGAGCTGGAAAATTTGTTAGAGAGATTTGTAATTTTAAGAGGTGGTGGGTTGGTTCGACCTCAGGATTTGCCTGCTAAATTTTTTACAGCAAGAGCTGGAACTTATCAGTTTGATAAGTGGTTGAATATTCCAGATGATGGAATTGATTTTAGAGAGATGATTTCAGAGATAGAGAATCATCTTATTTTGCAAGCGCTAGATCGGACTAATGGAAATAAAAATAGGGCATCTAAGCTTTTACAGATGAACAGAACTACACTGATTGAAAAAATGCGCAAAAAAGGTTTGCTGTCACCATCGACCGATCTATATAATTGATCTATTTTTCTATTTTTTCTGATTTTTCTATCGACTCTCTAATAAAGTAGTTTAGGATACTGTTTCTTTTGTTGTTTCCAAATACCTTTCTTAAATCATCATATAGAGTCCTATCATAGATGAGCTCATTCATTGTTCCAGGCCCTGTCTTGACCCGTTCTGTAATTTCAGTGGTATTATTAATGAATTTATTCATGGCGTTTGTATCTAGGGAGTTTATTTTTTTAGCCGATTTGTTGAGGGTGCCAAGAAGAGTATCTAGTTTTTCTATGATGCTGGTTATGTTGCTAGAGGGGATTTTGTCTAGAAGTGATTCTAAAAGTAAAATTGCTCTAGTAGCTGAAACTAATACATCTTCTCCTTTTGTTATGATTCTATCAAACTGTCCGCTCTCTTCAGTTTTAATTAATCCATTTTCTGGTATGCTTGGAGAAGAGGTTGTTCCACCATTAATTTCTAAAAATGTATCACCAAGTACTCCATGTGTCCTAACATTGATTACACTGTCAGATTTTATCCATTGCATGTGTGACATGGTAATTTTCATTGTTATGTTGATGTTTCCTGCCGGTGCAATATAGATATTGTCGATATGTCCAATTTTGATTCCTTTGAGATAAACAGCTGAGTTGATTTTTAAATTTTGAGCATTGTTAACTACTGTTTGAATTTTTGTCTGGTTTTCAAATATTGAATTTTCTTTTCCTAGTAACATTATGAACGTAACTAGAATGAGTAGAGAGGTTAAAATAAAAAAACCAGAGATGATATGATTTTTATAATTTTCTTTTTGATTAATCATGGCCATATCCTTCGTTTTCAATGAACTCATTTATGATTGAGGAGGTAGAATTAATAAAGTTAAAAGAGTTGTCGTTAAAAATTACGCTGCCGTTATTAAAAACCATAATCCGATCCGCTAGTTCAATTGCGGCAGGGATGTCATGGGTTACATATATTGATGCTAGGCCTTGAAGTTTTAGTTTTTTGACAATTTGTAGGACATTTTTTCTATTTTGTGGATCAAGACCAGCTGTCGGTTCGTCATATAAAATTATTTGAGGATTCATTATTATCGCTCTTGCAAGACCAACTCTTTTTTTCATTCCGCCAGAAAGATCTGATGGCATTAGGTTTTGAATTCCTTGTAACTCAACGAGAGTTAGAACTTGATTAACTTTTTCAGAGATCTCAGAAAACTTCATTTTGGTGTGCTCACGCAGAGGATAAGCAAGATTCTCAAAAACTGTTAAAGAGTCAAAGAGTGCCCCACCTTGAAAAGCGTATGCGATGTCCATTCTTACTTGGGTATATTGACACTCATCAAGAGTACTTATCACTTTATCTTGAAAAAAGATTTCCCCCTCGTCTGGGTTTTCTAGGCCAATAATCATTCTAAGAAGTACAGATTTTCCTGTTCCAGATTTGCCAAGCAGGGCAAGCGTTTCGCCTTTGTTTAGTTCAAACGATATTCCATCGTGGACAACATGTTGCCCAAAACGTTTATGAATATTTGTTAGTTTTAAAAGTGGTTGGCCACTCACTAGTTAACTCCTGTTAGCAAGAAAATTTTGCTTAGGAAAAAATCTGAAATTAAAATAACAATTGATGAAATAACAACAACACGTGTAGTTGTTTTTCCAACACCTCTTGTTCCATGTTTGGTTTTTAACCCTTTATAGCAAGCAACAGTTGAAATAATACCAGCGAAAATAAATGATTTTATGATGCCACTAAATAGATCAATGATCTGTACTGCAGAAATAACTTTATTAAAGTAAAAACCAGGAGATATTGAGAATTCATAATAACATATAAAGAGCCCACCAATAATACCAAGCACTCCCGCTAAGAGTGTTAGGAGTGGAAGAGAGATAAATGCGGCAAGAACTCGAGGGACGACTAAAACTCTAATTGGTGAAGTTCCAAGTGCTCTGATAGCATCTATTTGTTGAGTGACACTCATAGAGCCAATTTCGGCACCTATTCCTGAGCCAATTCTGCCAGCAACAAGAAGTGATGTGAAAATAGGGGCCATCTCTCTTACTAATGATATTGCGACAACGCTTGGGACATATAGAATTCCACCAAATTTGGCCAATCCGTGCCCAAAATTCATAGTCATAACGGCACCCATTGTGATGCCGATTACGATAGTAATTGGGATAGAACCTATTCCAAGAGAGACAATTTGATCGATTAATCGATTAAAGTAAAATGGACGACTAAATGTTGCGACAGAAATCTCTTTAATTAAGTTGCCGTATTCTCCGACGCTAAATAAAATTTTAAATAATTTATCAATTACTTTTTTGTTATCATCTCCTATTGCCGCACTGGATACTCTCACGTTAACTCCAGTTATTTTAATTAATTGTTACCGTGTTAATAAAATTATCCATATCCTTTATAATTCGTTCAGGAATGGTGATTTGCGGATGTATTAGAATGAAATCATAAATGCATTTATTTTTAATTAGGGTGTATGACAATAGAGAGACATTAATGCCATCAAGCTTACCTGTGATTTGTTTTTTTAGTGTTTGCCTATCAAAAAGTTGAATCTCTTTTTCGTCAATAACGATTATATCCGTTACACCTGTATATATGTTGTTCGCCAGATTTTTTAAAGATGCAGTGATATATTTTTTGCAGGTCGAGCTTATTGTGATAATGGATCCGAAATCTTTATTCATTAGGGCCATGTCAGATCTATCTTTTGGGATTTCAATCCAGGCCTGTGTTGGAAACTTGTAGGTGTAGTTATCACTTGAAGATTCATCCGAATTGTTACCAAGCAAAGAGATCGAGCAGGATTGAAAGAGTGGTGTCAAAGTGACACAAAAAATTATAATTGATATACGAGCAAAACAATTCAATGTTATTCTCCATCTGCTAATAAAGTTAAACAGATAACTCATTATACACTCTATGTATTATCAATAACTACTCGGTATTCTTGACCTAGTTGTCATCGGACCAGTTACTGTGTCAAAAAACCTAGTAGGAAAAAAACTCCTCTAAGCAAAATTTTCCTTTCATCTTGCGCCAAATAAAAGTAAAATTTTAAGTAGTAGGCCAGGATGGCCTATTAAAAGGTGGCCCAGTGATATTGAAACAGGACGTTTCGAAAATTAAAGCTAGATCAATCAAAATTTTGACATGGATGTTTATTCTATCATTGTCATTTTCAATTTCTAGTGTACAGGGTTCTATCTTCAAACAAGAAAATTACAAGACACATTTACGTTGGATTATCTCTACAGATAAAGATCAATTTAAGATTCAAAGAAGCGGTACCAAACTTTATATTAAGACGTTAAATGTAGATTTGTGGGAAAAGTTTAAAGCCGATCTTGATAAGTTAAGCTTAAATCAACGTTATATAAAAGATATCAGTAGTGATATTGATTTGGGTGGTGGTAATGGGTTACAAGTTGAGTTACTAGGGACTCACGTTGAAGTTTTTGATTTTTATAAAGATGCTGAAAACGTCCTTGTCATAGATTTTTGGAGTAATGATAAAGAGGCCAAACCAGTTGTTACTCAAGCTATTCCAAAAATTGATGTATCTGCGGCCAAGAAAAGTTTGGTGAAAAAAGGTATTACTCCTATTAAAAATGAGACCGCAGAAAATGTTACTGCAAAAGTAACGAGGATTAGTGAACAAGGCGAATATAGAGATTTTAGATATGGAGCACCTTTTATCTGGGACCATCAACTAGCGATTCCTAGAATACAAAAAAGTGTAGACTATAGTAGAAAAACCCCAGAGTTCTTTTATCCTATAAAAGATCGAGAAGTTGATAAAAACGAAATTGAGACCCATATTCAACTAAGCATAAACCTCTTTCGAAAGAAAGATTGGGGACTAATGAATAAATCGATCAACTTGTTTAAAACAAAGTTTGGAGAAGATGTCTATACTCAATATCAAGACATTAATGAATATCTAAAGGCCAACGCTATACTAAGAGAGAATATTAATAGAGGTGATGAAGGGCCAGTAAAAATGGCAATGGCAATGCTATCTAATATTGCAGATAGAACAAAGGATTATGAATTACAAAAAAGTATTATGAAGTATGCCATCAGTTTTTATATGGATATAGAAGACCATGTTCGAGCATTGAAGGAAGCAAAAAGACTTTATGTTAGTAGTAAAGATAATTTTGATATCGAAGAGTCAGTCGTTGCCCTTGATGAGATTATGTATAACTTAGCTAGGTTAAAGCAAATAGATAAAATTGATGATCTTATGAAGGACAAGATAGTCGGCAAGACGATGCCACCTCAGAAGGTTTTAACATATAGAATATATGCCCTAGTTTCTCGTGGTGAGCTTGATTCGGCAATAAAATTGTATGATGACAGTAAAAGTAGTATTCAAGGAGAAATAGATTCAACACTAATATATAATGTTGCTGAGGCTTTATTTAGGAAAGGACAGTATGAAAAAGCAGCCGAGCTTTTTGATAAGTACATTGCTAATTGGTCTGAAGTTTCGATGTCTGCTTTTGCAAGAGTTAGACTAGCTCTTTGTTATGAGCTGCTTTCGCGTGATCCAAAGAAGGTTGAAAATCTTTATTTGAATGCCATCAATATGTCAACTGTTCCAACTGCTACTGTCGAGTCAAAAATAAGATATGTTGCAATGAAGACAATTAGAAAATTTAAGCCTGATGTTGCTGATTTAGAGACAAGAATTTTCCTTGATGATAAAGAGATGGTGAAGCAATCAAAAGATTTAAAACAGTTGCTCTGGCTTGTTAGATTAAGAAGTTTTATCGTTGATGGTAAATATAGCGAAGGGCTTGATTATTTAAGTGTGATACCTGTTGCAGCGATGAATCCAACAGATGCAAGAGTATTTACTGCTGATGGAGCAGAGCTTGTGTATGGAATGATTAAAGACGATTTTTCTAATTCGAAATATCCTCATGTGATAAAAAACTGGGTCAAGTATAAGGATGTATATTTAAAAAAAATTGCAACAGATCCATTACTTAACTTTGCCGTTAGTAAGTCATATATTGAGATGGGACTGATGGATAGTTTTGATAAACATATTAGCGAATTGCAACGTTATGAAGATGTCCCTGTTAAAGCATACCCGCTGTGGGTTGGTAGAGGAAGTTTTAATCTTGGAGAGTTAAAAGATGTTTATACTGAGCTAGAAATTATTAGGACATTGGGTGCGAATAATTTAGATAAAGTTCAAAAGTTGCTTGATGGTGCAAATGGTAAGGGTGGACCACAGGAAATGGATGATTATTATCGTGCAATTTTATCCTATAAAAAAAATGATTATGTTGATGCGATAAAGTATTTTGAAAAGTTGTTGGCATCGGGAAAAGCAGAGAAAATTGTAGATCAAAAGAGCGTCGCTGATATGTTGCGAGCATATTCAGAATCACTATATAAGACGAATAATCTTGAACGCTATGTTGAAGTTGGCGTTGCTATTTTGCAAGATTCGAGTTCGTATAAAACGAAAACCCCTTATTTCTTAAGCGTTGAAGAACGAATCGCTTATAATATAGTAGAGATTGTTAGTAGTAACGATGAACTTAAGAAAAAAAATAACTTTGTTGACATGGTTGAATCGTTTATAAAAAAATATAGCGATTCAATTCATATTGGAAGAGCAAAATTGCTGCTTGGTGGGCATTATATAAAAAATAATAATGAATCAGTGGGCGCAAGTTTGTTAGAGAGCTTGGTTGGAGATAAAGCTGTTTCTGATCAAGTGAAAGAGTTGGCAAGGTCGGAGTTGTCCTTGTTGAAAATTAAGAATCGTATATTATAAAATTTCTCGCTAGGAAGGCGGGAGTGATTGACAGGAGGTCGAATGGATAGTGTAAACGTAAATTTATTTGGTACGGATCCAAGGGTTCAAAAGGCAATAACTGTTGCAAGAAATGTCGCGGCAACGAAGGCCCCAGTGCTAATTGTTGGAGAGGCCGGAGTTGGAAAGAAGACTCTTGGAATGTATATCCATCAACAATCAACAAGAGCTCGAGCTGTGTGCGATGTTGTCGATTGCCTTGTAGGGCCTGAAGACGTTGAAAATGCAATGCTTGGTTTTAGAGACGATGAGTCTGGTCATTTCGTACGAGGAGCTCTAGAGCGATGTAATGGTGGCACGGTCATTCTTGCAAACATTGACGGGCTAGAGGAGAGTTTTCAGAAAAAACTTCACCAGATTATTGGAGAGTTGGCAGATTATGATATCGATATAAGATTTGTTATAACAACTTCTAAAAATTTATCAAAGTTAGTTGGCGCAGGAAGGTTTTATAGAGGACTGTATACGATGCTTGCAGGAACTCAGATAGCTCTTCCACCACTAAGAGAGAGACAAGATGATCTTAAAATGATTGCTGATTATTATGTAGAAAAATATAGTAAAGAGTTTGGTGTAGAGATTGCTTTTGGAGATCAAGATTATAACAAAATTCTTTCGTACTATTGGACTCATAATTATAAAGAGCTAAGTCAGGTGATTAAAGGGACTATCGGTGGTGGTGATACTTCTGCAATGGCGAGAGAGCAGGACACTGCTTCCGGTGAGACTCAAATGGTAATGAGTTCTGAGACGACGGATAACGACGGGATACGTTTAATGTCTCTGAAAGATGCTGAGAGACTTTTAATCAAGAAGGCCCTTGTTCATACTAGTGAAAATAGAACTCAAGCTGCAAGAATTCTTGGTGTTTCGATTAGAACCTTAAGAAATAAAATTAATGAGTACAGAGGAGCTGGGAACTCATATTTTATGAGCTTAAGATAGATAAGGAGTAGCTGTGAAGCTAGATGATACTACAACAAAAACTTTGGCGGCAGCACTAAACTTTAGGCAGATTAGGCAAGAGATTCTCAGTTCAAATATTGCCAATGCTGATACGCCTGATTACAAAGCAAAGCGAATTGATTTTGAAGAGGCTTTGGCCAGAGCGATTGATCTGGATAAACTTCAGTCGCTCAATACAACAGATGAACAACATTTTGATGTAGGTGGTGGTGGTTTTAATAATTTAGAACCTGAAGTTTATGATGATCCAAATGGAAATGTAGGATTAGATGGTAACACAGTCGATAGAGATGAAGAGATGGCAATGATGGCCGATAACAAGGTGATGTACGATGCTACAGTTCAGTTGCTTAATAAAAAGCTTGGACTAATGAAGTATATTACTGCATCGGAGAGATAGTTATGGATTTGTTAACGAGTTTAAAAATAAGTTCATCGGGTCTTTCTGCCAACAGAAAGAGAATGGCAGCGATTAGTTCAAATATTGCTAACGCTCAAGTTACAAGGACAGCTGAAAGTGGGCCATATCGTCCTAAAGAGGTGGTCTTTGGCTCTGAACCTGTCAGAAATAGTTTTTCAGAAATACTTGAAGGGGAGATTGATGCTCAAGCGCAATCTGTTCATGCTACAGAAGTCATCTCTTCAAATAAGCCACCAAAACCAAAGTATGATCCGACTCATCCTGATGCAGACAAGAAGGGGTTTGTTTATTTTCCGGATGTAAACGTAATGACAGAGATGGCAGAGATGATTTCCGCTTCGCGAAGTTATGAAGCAAATATTACTGCGATTAATACAACTAAAAATATGGCGATGAAAGCTTTAGAGATTGGTAGATAGGAATAGGAGGTAGTGTATGTCGATTGAAACTGTTGGTTCTATGTCTAAAATGTTAAAAGCATATGATGCTAATCAGTGGGTGAAGAGTGCAGATTTAGCAATAACTCAACCAACTCAGTTGATCGAAGGAACTGCTCCAAATTTGGTTGAACATGAAACGAAGAGATCTTTTAGTGAGCTCTTGGCCGACTCAATTAAGAATGTAAATAGTATGCAAAAAGAGGCAGACGAAGCGATGCAAAGGTTGGCAACAGGAAAGAGTAAAAATATTCATGAGACGATGCTGGCCGTTGAGCAGGCAGATATTGCATTTAGAACAATGAATCAGATCAGGTCGAAGGTTTTAGATGCTTATAAAGAAGTAATGAGAATGCAGGTGTAGTTAAAGCTGAACCAGGAGGGTTCGTTTGCAAGAGTTAGTTGAAAAAATATATCGAAACTTTGCGACGTTTTTTAGCGGTTTAGAGACTCCAAGAAAGATTGCTTTTTTGGCCCTCGTTGGAGTAATTGTTGCTACAATGATCGGTATTGTTGTTTGGGCATCTCAAACAAATTATAAGATGCTCTATACAGAGTTAAATAGGGAAGACGCAAAACAGATCGCAAGGTTGCTTGAAGAAAAAAATGTTCCGTACCAAACATCAAAAGATGGAAAATCAATCAGTATTCCGGAAGGGATGGTAGAGATCTGGAGATTGGAGCTTGCTAAGTCGGGGGTCTCGTTTTCTGGAACAGTTGGTTATGAAGTTTTAGACAATCAGCCGTTTGGTACAACAACATTTATTCAAAAAGTAAATAAACAAAGAGCTCTTGAAGGTGAGTTAGTTAAGACGATAAAATATATTTCAGGAATAGAAAAAGCTAGAGTTCATTTATCGATTCCAGAAAATAGCCCATTTGTTTCTGAGAAAAAACCACCTTCGGCATCAGTAGTAATTTCTCTGGCCAGAGGTGTATCGTTAACAGATAAAGAGATTAAGGGAATAGCTTCATTGATATCTTCATCTATTGATGGAATGAGAAGTGAGGATGTCGTTATTATTGATCAAAGAGGTAAAAAACTTTCTGAAAATATTGGCGATGCCATGACTCAATATACAGCAAATAGAATGGCGTTAGAAGCAAAGCTAAATAGACAGTACGAAGAACAAATTGAAGGAATACTTGGGAAGGTGGTTGGTGAGGGTAAAGTAATTGCTAAAGTATCTGCAACAATGGATTATACCGTCTCTTCAAGCACTGAAACAAAATTTGATTCTGAAAATAAAGCAGTACTTTCTGAGGTTAATAATTCGCAGAAGCTTACAGGAAGCAGGCCTTCACCTCAAGGAATACCTGGAGCTAGAAGTAATCTTCCTGGTGAGACTCCGCAACCAGGAATTCCTGAGACAAGAAATGATGTTGATAAAAATTTATCAACAAAAAATTACAATGTTCCATCAAAAGTAACAAAGTCTAGTAGCCCAGCTGCTTCACTAGCAAATATCTCGGCCGCGGTAATGATCGATGGCAGAAGAGTTCCAGCAGTTGATGAAAATGGCACACCTGTTGTTGGAAAAGATGGAAAACAGACGATGAAGTACGAGAAGTGGTCTGAGGCAGACATTGCTAATTTTACTGCAATTATTTCTTCGGCCCTAGGTATCGATTCTAAAAGAGGTGACAAAGTTGTAATAAGAAATATGGAGTTTGCTCAAGAAGATATGGAAGCAATTGAGGCAATGATTAGAGAAAAAGAGAACAGGGCATTAATAAAAAGTATCGTTCAGTATCTGGCCATTGGCCTAGCGATCACTCTGTTTTTCTTCTTGCTAGTTAGACCATTTATTCAATGGGTCACTGATAATACAATTGAATCGATGGAAGATTTTTTACCAAAGACACTTGAAGAGTTGGAGAAGATTCAGGCAAATCAGAAGCTTCCAGGCTTAGAAGAGGCCCTTCCTCAAATTGAAGAAAAATTAAATCCAGAAAAGATTGAAGGAAATATGCTTAGAGAGAAGATCATCTCACTAGTAGAGAATAATCCGGCAAAAGCGGCTCAGATTATTCAAGAGATGATTCACACAACAGAATCAGATAAGCAGATTGCGTAGCTAGGAGGTAGCTTTGGCAGCGGAAGGTACATTAGATCCAGAAGTAGAGTATGCGCTACTTTCAGGACAGGAAAAAGCGGCGATTTTAATGAGCTCCCTTGGGGTCAACACGACACAATTAATTTTTGGGGCGATGAGAGATAATGATGTTAAGAGAATGATAAATGCCATGGCAAATGTAAAGAAGGTTTCTATTTGGATGGTGAAAAAGATTCTCGAAGATTTTTACTCGCTTTTAAACGAGGATGCTGAATTACTATTTTCAGAAAACAGAGGAAAGGATTTTATTATCAATGCTCTTGGTGAGAATAGAGCTAAGCAGTTACTTGGTCAAATTGTCAACGTTGAAAATGCAAACACGTTAGAATCGCTAGAATTGGTTGATACAAGAACACTTGCAAATTTTTTAATTAATGAGCATCCGCAGACTATATCTTTAATTGTTGCTCACTTGAATCCTGAACGTAAGGTAGATGTTTTAAAAAGACTTCCAGAGGGGCTTCAGGCAGAAGTAGTTCTTAGGGTTGCCAATCTTGATTATGTTTCACCGGAGCTTGTTGCTCAACTTGATGACGTTCTTAAGACTGAGCTCTCTACTCTTGGAAGTATTGATACTAATCAGCTGGGTGGTGTTGGACCAATTGCTGATATGCTTAACCTTATGGATAAGACAAGCGAGAAAAGTATCATGTCTAGAGTTGAAGAGAAAGATCCTGAGCTTGCTGAAGAGATTAGAAAACTCATGTTTGTTTTTGAAGACTTGGTTTACGTCGATGACAGAGGTATTCAGACTCTTCTTAAAGAGGTTGATAACCAAAAACTTGTTGTTGCACTTAAAACGGCCCCTGAAGAGATTAGAGCAAAGCTCTTTAAAAATATGTCAAACCGTGCAGCAACACTACTCAAAGAAGACCTCGACGCTCTTGGGCCAACAAAACTTTCAGATGTTGAAAAGGCACAAGGGGAGATTATTCAAAAATGTAAAGATTTGGAGCAACAAGGTAAAGTGTTTATTAATAGAGGTGGAGAGGGTGATGCGATGGTTTAACCTAGTGGAGAGTTATTATGCATGGTAGTGGCATGTACGAAAATGTTTCAAGTTATGAGTTTTTAGATTTTAATGTTCCTAGTAAAGGACTAGGTCATGTGACAGAATTTAAATATAAGAATATTGATAGAACTGATCTTGTGGTTGAACAACAAAAAAAATCTTTGATCGAACAAAAATTGGCAAAGAGTTCAGGGTTTAATATTGATGATATTGTTCAAAATGCAAGAGGTATAAAGGCGGAAGAGAACAGAGCGTATGAGAATAAGATAAGCGAAGAGACGTCTAAGCGAGTTGATAAAATTAAGGAAGATGCTTTTCGCAAAGGTTTTGAACAAGGCGTTGAAGAGGGTAGAGGTGAACTTTTATCTAGAATGGTTGAAAAAGCAGACGAAAATCTAACATCTCTTGCAAGTATGATAAGTGAAGTTGTTCAGACACAAGAGAAAATAGTTAAGCAAAAGCAGAAGGAGATCTACGCATTACTTAAAACTTTAGCAAGGTGGATCGTTCTTAGAGAGTTAAAAGAGGATGGGAAATATATTGAAAGATTGCTTGAGAAATTAGTCATTGAGTTGGGTTCAAGAAGTAGCTTACTTGTTCAGGTTAATCAAAAAAACTTTGAAGAGATGCCTGAAATTTTAGAGCGTGTACAGAAAAAAATTGGCGAGATTAGCAATGTGCGAGTTGAAATAGATTATGATGTTGAAGAAAGAGGGATTGTCTTAGAGTCAGATAAAGGTATTATTGATGGTAATCTTGAAATACAGTTAGCTGCTTTAGATAAGCTGTTTGCTGAGGTTGGAATTTCTAATGAGTAGTAATGATGAACTACTTGATTTGGAACTTATTCATAAAGCGTATGAGTACGCTTCTCCCTACCAAAAAATTGGTAAAGTTTGTGCTAGTAGGGGAAGTATTTATGAAGTCAATCTATCTAAAGCGGTAATCGGAAATTGTGTTGAGTTTGTGACAGAGTTTGGTGAACGCTCAATGGGCGAAGTTGTTGGGATCAGAGAGAATCGCTGCCAAGTTAGTCCATATGATGATCTTTCTGGAATCAACTCGGAAACACGTGTTTATTTAAAAGAGCTAACAACTTCAATTCCAATATCACATGGTATGCTTGGTAGAGTGATTGATTTTCACGGAAATCCGTTAGATGGCAAGGGGCCAATTAAGGGCCCCTTTCAAAAAAGATCTATATTTGGGAAGAGTGTAAATCCGCTTGAGCGAACGCCCATAACCGAGCCTTTAGATACTGGTGTTCATGCGATTAACTGTTTTGCTACCTTGGGCAAAGGACAACGACTCTCGATTCTTGCTGGTTCAGGTGTTGGTAAATCTGTTTTACTTGGAATGATTGCTCAAAATACAACGGCAGATATCAATGTTATTGCGTTAGTTGGCGAACGAGGAAGAGAGGTACTAGAGTTTATTAATAATGATCTTGGAGAAGAAGGATTAAAAAGAAGTGTAGTAGTCGTAGCTACATCGGATGTCTCTGCGCTTATTAGGATTAAGGCAGCATATACCGCAACAACGATAGCAGAATATTTTAGAGATTTTGATAATGATGTTCTGTTTATGATGGATTCAATAACTAGGTTTTCAATGGCACAAAGGGAGATTTCGCTATCTGCTGGAGAACCACCTGGACAAAAAGGTTATCCCCCAACTGTTTTTGCAAAGTTGCCAAAACTAATGGAGAGAGTAGGAACCAAAAGAGGTTCTGGAAGTATTACCGGAGTATATACCGTTTTAGTTGAAGGTGGAGATATGGATGAGCCAATAGCTGATGCGGTTAGAGCGATAGCTGATGGCCACGTAATTCTTAGTAGAGAGTTAGCTTCGAGAAACCAATTCCCTGCTATAGATGTTCTTAGTTCGCTATCAAGGGTAATGAACAAAGTTGTCTCAAGAGAGCATATTATTGTGGCCTCTCATCTTAGAGATTTAATGGCATCTTATAAAGAGAATGAAGATTTAATAAATGTTGGAGCGTATGTAAAAGGTTCAAATCCAAAAGTTGACAGGGCGGTCGTTATCCATGATCAGTTGAATGAACTATTAAGGCAAGATATCACGATTTCGACCGAGTCTGGAAAAAATGGGTATCGAAGTTTGCACCTAGATGAGCTATATGATCGAATGATTGAGTTAGCGAGAACAGCTGAAGATACCGTTGCATCTGAGTTTGCAAAGGAAAATAGTTAATGGAGAAATTTAAGTTTAGGCTTGAAGGCCTATTGAAAATTCATAAAATGAAAGAAGAGCGGATCAAAATTGAACTTGGGAAAATTTTGCAGGGAATTCAATATAGCAAGGAACGTATAGTTGAGCTAAATGCAAATAGCGCTCTTATATATAAGACATACGAAAGAGAGTTGAGAGATAGTATGAAAGGTTCTATGTTGCAGTTTTTGCCAGAAGAAGTAAGTGCTAATAAAAATAAAATTAAGATTGAAAAAGAAAAGGTCGCAAAATTAGAAGTGGAGTATCAAAAAAAAATTGTAGAGTTAAATAGCGCACGAGGAGACACGAAACTGATTGGAAGTTTAAAGGATAAAAGAAAAAGTGATTATATAAAATCAGTTCGAAGAAAAGAATCAATAGAGAGAGATTCAATGAATATTATAATGGCAGGAAGCAAGGCGGAAGAGAGATGAGATATTTTACTTCGTTTTTTATACTCGCAATCAGTCTACTATTTTGTTCGCAGATGGCGTGGTCAGATGAGAAGATTGTTGATGTTAACTCTCCTGAATTTAAAGCTAAGCTAAAGGAAGAGCTATCAAGCTCATTGCAAAAGTTGCATAAGAAGCCTATGGCAAATTTTATGGAAGAACTTTTAGAAAAAGAAGCAAAGATTGCAGAGATAAGTAATAAGTTAGAACTAAGAGAGAAAGAGTTGCTTCATAATGAAGATAACTTAAAAACCAAAATTGCTGATTTTGAAAAGTTACAAGAAAAGTTGATCAGTTGTATGGACGAAAATGATAAAGCTGAAAAAAATAGGGTGACTAATTTAGTAGAGATTATATCAAACATGAGACCAGATTCTGCAGCATCAATACTTAGTGTCCAAGAACCTGGCATCGCTGTAAAAATAGTTTCGCTACTACCTCCAGATAAGTCGGCGAAAATATTCAACCTGATGGATAAGGAAATATCTGCCCGACTTCAAAAACAGTATATGAATATGAAAAGATAGACCTGAGGGAAATTTTTATGCAGAGCAGTCTTGCTTCCATATTCAACGTAACAAAAGGTGCCAAGGCAAAACAGGATGTTTTAGATTCTAGCAACAAAAAAGTTGAAAAGGGAGATTTAGATATTTTTAAAAGGCTTGTTGAAGAACAATCAGGAGAGGAAGAAGAGGGCGATCTTTTAGAACAAATGACTCTAGCTCTAGATGGCAAAGTTGTAGACGGAAAGGGCCTACCAATAAATCTAAAAGGAAGTGATAAGAAAATTGTTACTGCTAGCGGAGCAAAAGGGAAGGTAGAACCTAAAGCTGAGTCTAAAAGTGAAAATAAAAATGAAACAGGTAATGAAATAGGTAATGATGAACTAGTTGAGAAACTTTTATCTAAACAGAATATAGCGGCAACTCCTGTAAAGATAAATGGCCTTGTTGATAAAAAAGTTATGGCCCAAAAGTATAATGAGATGGCCGATAAAAGTAATAGATTAATTGCTGTAAATCAAAAAGAAGTTAAAGTAGGTGAGAGTGGAGAGATTCTTGAAAATCTTGAAATGTTAGATACTGCTGACGTAGCTGAAGTTTCTGAAAGTATAAAACCTGTCATGCCAAGTTCACTAAAGAATAATGTGGTTGCATTAAAGTATGGTAACAAAAATATAAATGAGTCAATGTTTGGTAATAATGGAATTTCAAAGGTTAATGAGAGTGGCCAATCAAAAGATGAACTAATGTCAACTGCTCACTTATATAGAGGTGAACCTATTTTTTCTAAAGATGTTGCGACAAAAGCTGGGTTGAGTGCTGCGGAACAAAAGCATGCCGCTGCAGCTTTTGCTAATCAGCAAAAAGCAGTTGGTGGATCTATTTTTGATTTTGGTGATAAAAAAGTTAGTAGCGCTAATGCAACATTGTCAAATTCGGTAACGCAAATGACACAGGCCGAGGGTGAAAAATCTATTTTTAAAATTAAAGATATTGCTACGAGAAATGTTGATGTAAGTAGTGGTGATAATGTTCAAAACATTAAAGATAGTTTTTTTGCTAAACAACATGTTAATGGACACTTGCCAGTTACAGGTGGAACGACGTCAAAACTAAATGACAAAAAAGCTGAGATCTCAAACAGTTCTAATCCAATAGATCTTATTACTAAGATTACTGACTACATTCAGCAAAATGGAGTAGCTAGTAAGAATGGAATGGATATCGCAATCCATGATGATTCTTTGGGTGTTTTAAAACTCACTGTTACAAATGGTGCAAAAGGTGATGGCATCAGTATGGATATTCAGGCAGCGACAAAAGAGGGCCACCGTTTTTTTGTTGAACATGAAAGATCCTTGATTGAAAAATTAAATGATTCTGGAATTAATATTTCGAGCTTTAAGGTTGGGCATCAATCAAGTGTAAAAGAAATGTTGAGTCTTGCTACTGACAAGGGTTCATCTTTTGGACAAGATAGTTCTTTTGATGGTAGTGGCCGTTCTAACACTCCGTTTGCTGAAGGTAAAGCTGATACTATGCTTAAAAGAGAGAATCAAAACTCTGATAGTGAACGTAGAAAGATGCTTTGGGAGATGTTTAAAGAGAAGAGGGATGCCTAATGCCTACAATAGGTTCACCTCAAGTACATAACCCCTTTAATAAAATAAAGATGGATACAACTCCTAGCTTGGCAAAACAATCTACGCAACAAAATGTTGGGGAAGTACTTAATCAAGTTGCAGGACGAACAGATAGGCCAATGTATGTAGATGGGAATAAACATAATCAACTCGGTAAAAATGAGTTTATGAAAATGTTAACTCATCAACTTGCCAATCAAGATCCAATGCAACCAATGGATCAAAAGAAAATGGCAGCGGATTTGGCGCAGTTTGCTCAGCTAGAACAGTTAACAAATATGAATACGACTCTAAAGGAGTCGCATAAGAATGATATGGCCCAGATGAAGTTTGTAGCTGCTAGTTTTCTTGGAAGAGAAGCAATTACAGAGGGAATGACCATTCAACACACGGGTACTAGAGGTGATATTGATATTCCAATCTATTTACCTCAAAATGCTAAAAAACTCATAGTGAGAATTAATGATGGTAACCACGGGATGATTAAACAGATCGAGATGGATGAGGTGCCAAAAGGAAATAGAACCATTACATGGAATGGGGTTGCAGCAGATAATACGGTAGCAGCAAAAGGTCCTTATACTGTATCTGTTCATGGTTGGGATGAAACGATGACACCTTTTAATGGACAGACGAAAAGTTCAGGACTTGTAACATCTGTTTATTTTGAAAATGATGAAACAGTTTTGGAGCTTGATGGGCAAAAAAAGGTGTTTTTAAGAGATGTTGAAAGATTTAAACTTCCAAGGCATAATGAAGTTGATAGAGTTGTAGACTTAGGTAAACAGATGAACAATGTTGCTAAAGCTTATCAACAAGCAGGAGAGACAGAGTTTGGTCGCTAGTAAGATAGATAACATTCTCCTTCCTAAAATAACTAAGTTAAAAGATAGTCGGCCGTCTGATATTGAATCCAATAAAAATTTAGAGCAGGGAGTAAAGTTTCAAGATGAACTTAAGAACTTGCTAAAAGAAAAAATTGGTGAAGTAAAAGAGAACCATGGAATCAATTTGAGTATTCATGCTGCTAAAAGAATGCATGAAAGAAATATTGATATGGATAGCGGAGAGTACTTAAAACTTAAAAACGCTATTACAAAATTAAAGGAGAAGGGTGGTCAAGAGTCTTTGGTGATTACGGATAAAGGAGCTTATATCGTTGATGTCGGCGGCAGTAAAATTATCACTGCTATCGATAAGAATGATATGTGTGAAAACGTATTTACCAAAATTGATTCTACGTTGATAATATAACACGTTGGTGGCCGGTCCTTTCCTGGAGGCCATGTCTTACACCTGAAGTTGTGTAAGGCCCAACGAGAGTCTTGGAGGGACAAATGGGAATTTTAAGTTCATTGCAAACTGGTATTTCTGGATTAGAGGCAAGTGGAAGTGGGATGTCTGTCATCAGTGATAATATCGCCAATTCTGGAACAAACGGATTTAAATCATCAAGGGCAGAATTTCAAGATGTACTATCAGTATCACTTAGGGGTATTGATGGTGGAGACCAGATTGGGGCCGGTGTACGACTTGCGCACGTCAAGCCACTCTTTACACAGGGTAGTATCAAGAGAACAGAAAATATTACAGATTTAGCTATTAATGGAAATGGATTTTTTAGAGTTAATGCTCCGTTTGGACCTGGTTACACGAGAGATGGATCGCTTCACTTTAATAAAGAGGGAGTTCTTGTCTCATCCGATGAGTATGAAGTAATTGGTTATGAGGCAAAAGAGGATGGAACAATAAGTGAAAAAGTTGGCTCTGTTAGACTTGGTAGTACAACAATTCCAGCTCAAGCAACAGAGTTCGTAAAAGTAAATATGAACCTAGATTCAAGAGCAGATGTTCTTCAGTTTAATCCTGAAAAGCCAGAGGATACTTCTACGTTTAATACTAGCTTAACAGTTTATGATAACGTTGGTACAGCAAGACTGGTAACGGCATATTTTAATAAGACGGATAAAAATCTGTGGGAATACCACGTTATGGCCGATGGCAAGGATGCAGAAGGTGGGACTGAAGGAACACTAGTTGAGATGGCATCTGGTAAGTTAAAGTTTTCACCTAAGGGTGTATTAGAAGAGGAGCAAGAGGGAAATAACTCTTTTAATTTTAATAAAGGTGCTGGTCAAGATCAAAAGATTAAGTTTGATTTTGGTATTGCTCTTAATGAAGGTGGAAACGGACTTGAGGCGACTACTCAATATGGTTCAAATAGCGCTGTGGCAAGGCATACTCAAGATGGAGCAAGTGCTGCGACACTAACAAGTTTATCTTTTAACGACTCAGGTATTTTGACAGCTGTATATAATAACGGTGAATCAAGAGATATTGCTCAAATTGGTATCGCTAAGTTTGAAAACAACGAAGGGTTGTTCAAAGTTGGAAAGAACTTGCTAAAAGAGAGTAAGCTATCTGGTCAGGCTGCATTTGGTAAACCTGGACAAGCAGGAAGAGGTAGCTTGTTATCAAAATCGATAGAGTTATCGAACGTTGATATCGCTTCAGAGTTTGTTAGTTTGATGACAACGCAGAGGGATTTTCAAGCAAATGCAAGAACGATCACAACTGCAGATCAGATGTTGCAAGAGATTTTAAATCTTAAACGTTAATAGCGTTTAATTGATACTTAAAACAACTAGGGTGTAGCAACCCTAGTTGTTTTTGATGAGGGGCCCTGTTATGTATAAATTAATTGTGACAGTTTTATTTATCATTTCTTTTTCACTAATTGCTAAAGAGAAAGAAGAAAAATTTGAAGAGTGTTTATCAACTAGAGAGTTTATAACTGTAGTTGGTTTTTTAAATGAACAGAAACAGTTTAAGTTAAAAGATGCTGACTTAGTAAGTATTGCTAATAGTGTTGCAGCTGGGTGTACAGGGGCCGCTGGTCGGTTTATATCAGTTAGTAAAATGTTAATTGAATCTGGTATAGATAGTAATACGTCTTTGAAAATTGCAAAAAGATTTGCAGAAAAAGAGACGAAGTATGCAGAAACATTTATTGCGCTCTTTAAACAATCTTATTTGCAAAAATATTTGGACTTAAGCGCAGGTGATGCTTTGAAGTTAGCTCTAAAATTGACGATTGATATTGATGGAAGCATCGAGAGCGTCATGGATGATTTTGGCCATTTGGCCCTTTTTTGTACCCAAAAAGATTTAAATTTACCCTATCAAACTTGTTCAGAGTTAGCTGGAAGGATCTCTGTGTATGGTGCTAAGTATGAAAAGAGAATAGGTGAATCGTTTACAAATCTTTACTATTTTCTTGTAGATAGTTCTGGGCCAAGCTTACCAACATTTAAAGCGCTTGAGGTCGCAGAGAGCACAATGAAAAATGGGCCAGCTGCATATACTAATTTTACTAAAGCATATGCTTATGCAATTAGTGGAGATGCTCCAGCGGCAGTTGGAAAGGATCCAGTTAGTTTTTCGCTTCAGATGGCAAATCTCTCATCTAAGAAAAAAGAGTTAGAATAACATCGAAAGCATGATTCCCGGAACAGCACTGTTACTCTTAGGATCAGAGAAAATTGTAGAGTGAACTATTGGTGCAAAAATTTTCTTTTTATAATTACTTTGCTCTTTTGCAACATCATTCCAGCGATTAGGAAAAACAACAGGTGCAAGTGCTGTTGCGATAGCTAGCGCTCCGGTAACTTTTGCAATTGAATCTTTTCTTGCGTTTTCAACCATGTATCCGCCAGCTGCTACGTTTGTCACAGCTGATAGCCATTTCATTCTTGTTGCTAAGCTGCTTAGTCTATTTATTTCTTCTTCAGCTAAGCGTTCCTTAATAAGTTTTTCACGCACGGTTCTTTCTGGAAGCTTTTTATTATCTTCATAGCTTGATTGATAAGCTTCATAAAATTTCGCCATGTATGTATCAAGTATAAGCCAGCTACCGCCAACTACCAATCCGACAAGTGCAGATTTCTTATGAGGGTCATCACGCCTGTCATAGTAACTAAGTTGCACACCACCAGCAATTACTGTCATCATCGCAGAAGAGAGCATTGGCAAGTGTACCTTGTGCCATCTCTCCTTGTGTTCCTTCATCGCTTCAAGCGTAATTCGTTCAGAAGCTTTTGGGGTAACCATTAGCTCTGGATAGTTGAGTTCAACCTCATCTTTAGAAAATGTAGAAATTGAAAATAGTAAAACAATTGTTGAGAGAATAAGTTTCATACACACTACCTTTGAAAAATTCTTCTATATGGATTTATATTTTATGTTAATATGACTGAAGTTTCTATATGTTTCTCTAAAAAAAATGGAGCAAAGGCATGCGTTCTTTATTATTCTTGTCAACAATTGTTATGTCACTCTCTCTTTACGCAACTCCGAAATATGTTGCTAGTATAGTAAAAACGAGAGGAAGTGCAACGGTGTTGCTTCCTGGTATGAAAGCTGCTGAACAGATTAAGGAAGGACTTAAACTACCAAGTGATAGCTCAATTGTCACAGAGAGAAGAAGTGTTGTCGTCGTTGAATATTTAGATAAATCTCAAGTGACAGTTGGCCCAAATAGTAAAATTGTTGTTAGGGTCACTGAAGAGTCTGCAAAAGGCGTTGTAAATTTGCTGACGGGTAAAATAAGAGCGGCCGTAATAAAGAATAGTAAAGATGATAAAGATTCATTTTTCGTTAAGACAAAAACTGCAGCGATGGGAGTTAGAGGTACAAATTTTCAGACGACCTATAACGAAATAAATAAAATGACGACCCTTCTGACTATTGAGGGAAAAGTTGCAATGAAGAAGGTTGAAGCGAAAGAGATGATAAAAGAAAAAGAGATAGTAAAAGCACTTGCAGCACCAATTTTAGTACAAAAAGGTGAGCTAAGTTTTGTGAATGAAAGACTTAAAAATGAGACGGAACCAGTGAGAATTTCGCCTAAACAGTATACGATTATTAAACTCAATAAAGAGTTTCATGAGAAACCTAAAATATCAGAAAAAGAGATAGCAAAAGAAATTGTTAAGACTGAGCAAGAGTTCGCTAAAGTGGATACAGACAAAGAAAAAGCTGCGAAGGTTGAAGGTAAGTTTAATAATACAACGTCAAGGTTTCATCCTCGTTCTGGAGGTATCTTGGATATTAATACAGGGATCTATGTTCAACCAAGTGCTGCTAGTGCTTACGATGATAAGCTAAAGGTTTTTGTTGATGACAATGCAGGAGGGGTCTCTGTAAGTGGAGAGTATGTTCCGCCCAAAGGTTTGGCCCTTGATGCCCAAAAAGGATTTGTGGCAAGCGAGAGCGTAAAGAATAGTGAAAAGGCAGTGATGGTTAATCTTAACAATCAAATTACAGAGCAAGTAGTAGAACCAAAAAACTTAGAAAAGCCTACGCTTAATGATGTTGAAGATAGTGGCAAAGACGCGTATGACAGGTATTATAATTATTAGAGATTATTTAGTTCGCTAAAATCATCATCTTCATTGTTCTTTTCCTTGTTAGCATCTAACAAGGAAGTATCAATGGCAATCGACTGTAGAAATTCACGTAGCATCGAACGACTTCCTTCTTCGCTTAAAATTAATTTTGCATATGCTCGGTAAGGTAGCCTGTTTTTTCCAATAATTCTGCTCGCTTTAGAATAAGGTCTACAATATATGATTTCGGCTTTTAGAATAAACTTTTTTGGTACAAGAAATTCCATGGCAATGATTTGGCCTTCTAACAAGTTTTTCTCAGTAAAGAAAAAAACAGTATCCATGTATATTTCAGATAATAACATCGAAGCATTCATTAAATCATTTTCTGGAATGTCTGGTCGAAACTGTTTTATAACTATCATTCCCGAGCTATCTTTTTCAATATCATTCGTTGCAGAATCAGATGTATCTAGATTATCTTCCGCTGAAATTAAAATCTCTTCTGTTTCACCACTAGGAGAAGCCACCCCATCAACGTTTGAGCTTGATGTTATTTTTTCGTATTTTTCTTGGAGATTTTTTAGGTCTATTTGCTTATCTTCAGTTACGCTGTTTCTAATTATCGCCTCAATCTCCGATCTGATTTTCCATATCTTTAGAGCAATTTTTTTGATTAAAACAGGAGTGTTTGGTGTGTTGTATAACATAGTTATATTCTCGCTGAATCTTTTTCTTACTTCAAGATGGCAAAATTTGGTGGCCAAGATTGTTGCCTGACTGTTTTTGTCTAGTTTTTTTACAGGGGGGTATGTAATTATGGGTAATAGTCAGAAAGTAATCTGTTTTAAGGTTAATATTACAACATTACGTATTTCGAGGATGAAAGATGATAAATTTTAATACTATGCTTGGTCGTTATTTTTTAATATTAATCATTCCTGTTGTTATCTCAGCACTTAATTTATCCATAGCTGGTGGTGATGATGTTGGAAAAACAAAAAAAGGCGCAGATATCCCTTTTTCCATTAATGCCTTTGATGGTAACGGTGAAAAATTAGGAAACGGTAAGAGTTATGAACTTGAAGTTCTAACTGACTCTGGAGAGAGCAAGCCAATTTTGAACCTATCAGGAATAGCCTATATCCCACAGATGTCTCTTTATTACGGCATTACAAACGGCAATGCTGATTCTGACCCAAAAGTGTACGTTTTGGATGATAAATTTAAAATAGTTCACGAGGTTAAGATGGTTGGCTTTGAAAATAAAGTCACTCCTGGCAATCAAAATCCTGGGATGCAAAATGATTTTGAAGGAATAACATTTATTGAGATGGGTAAGAAAGCACCAATACTAGCTTTGGTTAATGAAATAGGTGAGCTATATATCGGCGAAATAGAAGATGACGAGAAAAAGATTACACCTGATGAGTTAACTCGAGTCGTATTTAATAATGGAAATGACGAAGCCAGAAAGCTGGTTAACAATAAAGGGCCAGAAGGGATTACTTATGATGCAGAAACTAGAACTGTATATGTTGCTATAGAGGGAGATCATACAAAAGATTCAAAAGATTTTCCGACGATGAGAATTGAGAGTTTTGTTTTACCTGAGAAATTTAAGGATGGCCTAGATTTGTCCGAGCGTGTGGTTGTCGAAAATGCGATGACTAAAACTCTTCTTGGAAATGAGAAAATAGGACGGCCAGCTCTCGATTTATCGGCCATTCATTTTGATAGACAAACAAGGACGCTGTTTGTAGTTAGTGATGATTCTAATATGGTACATCAGCTGGCCATTAATGGTGAGTTGTTAGCAACGATTACTCTTGGTAGTAAGCTTCAAATGGAAGGAGTAACATCTAAAGATAGTGGAGAGCTAGTTGTTGCTAGTGAGCAGAATATAGTTGTAAATCTTGGACTAATAGTAAGAGATGGAGAGTAGTTTGCGATGGCCTCCAATAAACAAAAAAGATCTTGCAAATCTTCAACTTTCAAGTGTTGATGTTGTTTTAATTACAGGTGATGCGTATGTTGATCACCCGTCTTTTGGTTCGGCGATCATTACCCGTTTTTTGGAATCATTAGGCTTGACTGTTGGTGTAGTTCCTCAGCCAAACTGGAAAGATGATTTAAGAGATTTTAAAAAATTAGGTGTCCCAAATTTGTTTTTTGCTGTTACATCTGGAAATATGGATTCAATGGTAAACCATTATACTGGCAATAAACGGTTGCGGTCTAATGATGCCTATACTCCTGGAGAGCGTGCAGGTTTTCGGCCAGATTATGCAGTTAATGTTTATACTAAAATTTTAAAGCAACTCTATCCAGATAGTAATGTAGTTATTGGTGGAATTGAAGCATCGCTAAGAAGAAGTACACATTACGATTATTGGTCAAACAGCTTAATGCCATCAATTTTGCAGAGTAGTGGAGCAGACCTTCTTGTTTATGGAGGTGGTGAAAAACCGCTTGGAGAGTTGGTTAAACTCCTTCAGCGAGGAGTTCCATTTAAGACGATTAATACTATTAAACAAACGTCTGTTTTGATTAATGATTGTGATCTGTCTGAGAATAAAAAATGGGAGACACTCGCACTCAATTCACATGAAGATTGCCTTGAAGACAAAAAGAAGTTTGCTGAAAATTTTGTTATAATTGAGACAGAGTCAAATAAACTTAGTGGTGCTAGATTGCTACAAAAAACAGGAGAGAAAATTGTAGTAATTAATCCACCATACCCACCGCTTACAACTCAAGAGATTGATAGTTACTACGATCTAGATTTTTTCAGAATACCACATCCTAGGTATAAGGGAAAAGGCCGGATTTCTGCTTATGATATGATTAAAGGCTCAGTAAATACTCACCGTGGGTGTTTTGGGGGGTGTAGCTTTTGTTCAATTTCTGCTCATCAAGGTAAATTTGTTTCAAGTAGGTCAAAGGGATCAATAGTAGAAGAGGTTAAAAAAATTTCCAAAGTTGATGGATTTGATGGCGTGATAAGTGATCTTGGTGGCCCAAGTGCTAATATGTATATGATGGAGGGAAAGATTCTTGCTGTATGTGAAAAATGCTCTAGGTTTTCTTGTATATATCCTAAGGTTTGTAAAAATTTAAATATCGATCACTCACATATTTTGGAGTTGTTTAAGGCAGTAGAACAGTTATCAAATATAAAACATCTATTTACTACTAGCGGTATTAGATACGATTTAATTCTCGAAGAAAGAATAGGTGAAGGTAGTTCTCAGGAAGAGTATTTGAAAAAAATGGTAAATGACCATACCTCTGGTAGGTTTAAAGTTGCACCAGAACATTGTGACGAAGAGGTGTTAAGGTTGATGAGAAAACCATCATTTGAACAGTTTAAAAAAATAAAAAAACTATTTGATAAAATAGCACGTGTTAATGCTTCTGGAAAAAGAAGAGAGATTACGCCGTATTTTATTTCTGCCCATCCTGGTTGTGGTTTGAAAGAGATGGAACATTTAGCAAAGGAAACGAAAAGCCTTGGTTATAAACTTGAACAGATTCAAGATTTCACGCCGACCCCTATGACATTATCGTCAGTAATGTATTACACAGGCATTGATCCATATTCGGGCGAAGCTGTTTATGTTGCAAGCAAAACGAATGAGAGGGCCGAGCAACGCAGATATTTTTTCTGGTACCTACCTGAGAATAGTGACATCAGAAAGAAATTAGATTGATCTTGTAGCGAGCTGATTTTTATTGCTTGCCCTCTAGGTGATCTTTTGACCTTATGAGTGTTGCTGCAAAATCATTTATAGCAGCAGATAGAGCGAGTGGAAGTTCCTTTTCCCCTAGCTTAAATTTAAAAGCGTCGATGTTGCAATCAAGTGTTTTGTTTGAATCCCAGTCTGCCAAAAAATCTTTTTCAAATTTTGCGATCTCTTTTTGATCAAAAATTTGGGCGCCAAATTCTCTAAAGCTTCCTTGGAGAGTGTCAGGATTTATGTTGGATGATCCGCCAAGAAGCATTATACCATCAACGTCACTAACTTTTCGATGGTCTTCTTGGTTATATTCTCGCTCAGTCCCATTTGGAAAACGAATTGGTCGTCCGACAGTGTCTCTTTCTCTTATTTCAACACCAGCATCCATTAAGGATTTTAGAAAGATTGTGTTTGGAAAACCGTTCATTCCAAAATTTTCGTTCTTATCAATAATGATTTTTATATCGACATCTGGATTTGACTTTTTCTTTTTTAAAAGTGAATCGACGATATATCTATCGTAGAAAAATAGGTGTTCCATGTAGATATGACTTTTGGCCTTCTTTATCATGTCTACAAGTGTGTTTCTAACATCCTTTATTTTACCATCAACATCAGCTTCAGCTATTTTAACTATACCTGAAATTTCATCATTTAATGATGGGTAACTATTTCGTTCAATTCTCATCCACGAGAGAATCTCATCCTTCTTGCCGAGGTAATGTTTATTATCGAATCCTTGATTTTTATAATAAAACCATTCAAGTTCTGCTGGATCTGAAGTTAGGGCAGCTTCTACGTCGTCGTAATAAGAGGCTTGAACAACTGCTGCTGCTGGCCCTTCGACATAGATTGCGTTGTCGTAGTAGTAGGAGCCACTATGATCGGTCCAGTTTTTTGAACCAAAATATGCCTTAGGGCGATCACTTTTTGCATCGACAACAATTACTTTGCTGTGGTCAATTTTTGACTCGTAGTATGTATCTCTAGATTCTATGATATTAAAAACTTCAGGCGTCTTTGGAATTAAGTCTGTAATTCTTAATGGCACTCCTGGCGGGTGACGTTGGATGTTTGCTTGAAGTAGTGTTATCGCATCAGCAACTTCGGGATCACTCTTAATTGAATCTCTGATATATTCAAAAACAGGTTTCATCTCTGGCCACATTGTGTAGTTTGTGGAGTAGTCATGCAAAATTAAAGTTTTAAAATAAGGATTTAGTTTGCGTTTGTTAAGTGTTTGGTCAATGAGATATTTAGCAAGTGTTCCACCCATTGTTCCACCAAAAAGAAAAATATCGATAAAAATTGACTCTTTTGCCTGTGAAATCATATCTCTAATTTTAATAAAGATTGGATCTTGAACAAACGCAATATGTCCAGTTTGTGATGGGCCAGAAGGCATTTTCATATAATCTTTAGAAAAATCTAAGCTACCACCATTAAAAACTACTCTCTCATTGACCCAGTCAATTCGTGCAGTACTGGTGTCATTTTTGCTGATAAATTCAACAATATTTCCTGGAATATAACCTAAATAACTTGTTATATAATCTTGAATATCACTAATGTTGTTTTTTATATTTTCCTTGATGACATGATTACTATTAACCATTGCTATAAATGCTTCGTCACTTCTTTCTGCGGATGCTCTCTTGGAAAAAGATTTAATGTTCGGAATTGTTAGCGAGAATAGATTTTGAGATGATGTTTCGTCATTTTCTGATACGTTTTTTAGGATCTCTTTTGCTCTGTCTACGTTTGCTGGATCGGTCAGTGGATTATCAATGTAATCTCTAATGACAAGAAGTTTATAAAGGATAGCAAATGAGATAATATCTGCAACTTTTTCTGGTTCAGGAGAAACTAATCTCCAATAAGTAAGTGGCATCAAGATTTGTGCAGGTAGTACCCTGTCTAATCTTTTGATGAATGTGTCAATTTTTTGTTTTGTATTATTTGGTTGTTGGTTGATTACACTATAAAAACTACTTGTCGTTCGATAATTTTCTTCACCAAATAATGTATCGTACACAGACCTGTAAAAATTTTTTGTTTCTATTCGGTCTCTGATATTGATATTTTTTGCATTGGCCTCAATGATAGTTAAAAGCAAAACACAAAAGATAGCTGCTGTTATTAAATGTTTCATTGCGCATCCTGTTTTAATAGTAGGTGGAATCTGTCTAGTTTTAGTTTATTTATAAAATCTCTGCCATATCGGTTTATTAAACTATTGGCAAATTTCACATCGGCATCTTCACTGTCAAAATCTTTGCCAATTACATTTGGTGGTAGTAGGTGTGAGAATGATTTATCAATGAAGGAGTATGAGAGTACACCGAGTGGAACGGTATATGTATATTTTTGTCGGTCTTTAACTGTCCTTACATTGATTTGATAGTCTGAACTTTTAATAATGTTTGGTCTTTCAGCTATTGTTCTGTTAATGGTATTTTCTCTTCTGTTGGTAGATGGAATAAGTTTTCCAAAATAGACATCAGCTTTATCTAGGTATGGAGCAAATGTCGTTCTATTTATTTTTTTGTAAACGTCAACTGTTACGAACTCAGCATTATATTTATTATCTTCACCTGGAGCTTTTTTGATATCATCGATCATTCCACTGTTTCCCCCGATTCCTAGTGAAGTAAATTCAATAGCGTTGTTCATGCGGTAATAGCGCCTGTATCTGATGAAAGAGTCGACAAGTTTTAGCGGTTGGGTAGGTGAAGCTAAAATATCTAAGAGTTTAACCCATAGTGTAACTACGCCGCCTGCGTAGTGATAGGTGTTGTCGCTACTTGGAATTTTGAATGTGGTATCGACAATGTGATCGACAACGGATTTTGAGGCGTCGTTTAACTGTTCTTCCAATAGTCCAGTCTGATTAATTCGTATGAGTTGATTACTCGAAAGTTCGTTATCATAGTTTGTCCAGTGATCATTCTTTGGATTAAAATTTATATCAAATTGAAATACTCCATTGATAATTTTATATACTGCAAGTGTTTTTACAAAGTTCCCTATAAAGCTCTCGATAAGGTTATCTTTAAGTATTTTTGATAGAACTATTTTTTCATCTGGTAACTGTTCGCCTGCAGCTGTGGCCGTTTTTAAAATAGCTTCGCGAATACTTTCTAGCGATTTTTCTTGTAAGTAATCAGTATCCTTATTGGTCCAGAAGTCTGTAGTGATATCGTACTTAATTCCATCTTCAAGAGAAGATGATGAGAAAAAATCTTGGAACGTAATGAGGTCTATGTCGTTAAAGAGACTAGCGGGTAGTCTTTCGTGCTTGGCATTGTCCCATACTTTTTTTCTTGCAGTTTTTCCATCATACTGAGAAAGACCAAAAAGGATTCCACCCATGATGACGACAAAAAAAATACCTAGTTTCATAAACAATCCTTGATCTAAAATTTAATCTTGTTGTAACTGAGTTCTAATAAGTTATTAAAGTTCTCTCGGAGGCTATTTTTTAGAAGTTTCCCATCGTGATAGAGTAGTATTGGTGCAAATGGTGAATCTAAATTTTTGGCCAAATCGGCTATATTGTCAGGAGAAATGGTCTCTCTTCCTAATGTCTTTTTTGTAGACCAGTCAATATCTGGAAATGTTACGTAAGCAAGCTCTGAGCAGACGATTCTTTTATCTGATTCAACATCAAAATTGAAATCATACTCTTTTCCAATCTGTTCAAAAGTTCTTATGAGGAACTCTCTTTTTTGTTGATCGGTCAGAGTTTTTCTTCTTATTACTCCAAGGTCATCTATGTTTAGGAAATGTGCCAAAGTGTTAATCTGAACACCAGGTCGAAGCGCTTCGACAATACGATGGCCACTTCGTATTGCTTGTTGAAAATCTTCACCATCATATTCATAATATTTTTTAGCATGTTCATAGATGGATGGTAGTTCGTCCCAGACACCTAAGTTTTTTAGTTCAACCTCTGTTCCAACCCAAACTGCAACGTGTCCCCAGTGTCCCGGAATAAGTTTGTCAGTAAGCCTAAAAGGGGTTTTCTCGAGAAGGATATCAAGAGGCTTTAGCTGATCAGAGATAGTTTTTTCTTGTGCTGGATCCATGTTGTATAGTTTTCCGTCTCTTTCTTGAACAGAACCAACTCCATTGCCAAAATCTTTACTAATTTCAAAGAGAGTTTTTGAGAGCAGCTTTCTTAACTGGTCTTTAATGGAGGCAAGCATTGTTCCAGCATGCTCTTTTCTTAAATACTCATATCCGAAATTTTTGATATTTTTATAGGTTTCACTAGATTCGATTAGTTCACGCAAATATAGATCATGATCAGCTCCGTTAATTCTAACTGGCATCGGATATGATCTCGCCTTTACGACGGCCTTGCTTTTATATATGTGGTCATAGATTGCACGAGTTCTTACGAGTAATTCATTATTTTTTTGATCGTAAAATGATTCAGTTACCTTTCTTAATACATTTTTATAATCAGTGTTATCTTCGTTTATTATCCGTCTAAATTTTTTGTCATTTTGATACGGTGATATTGCAAGAAGATAGTTATCGCTTAGTAGTATAGCAGCGGCAAGCCCAATGGTGATATCATTGATTATGTATTTACCAGCGTCACTATGTTTATCAATTTTAAAAATCTTAATTTTCCGGGTTATGTCTGGTCCATCTAAGTTTGCATTTTCATCTGTATTGATAAGTGAATCGTGAATAGATGTTTCATTAGAGTTTGCATGGATCTCAACATTTCTTTCTGCTACCCATTGTATGTCGTTTATGTAACGCAATAACTCGGTTCTAAGCTTGAAATATTGATCGCTACCTTTTCTATGAAGTGTGACTAAATCTTCATTATTAAGAACATCTGTTTCTTTGAGATGCTTGTGAAAATCGATTGCTTTTGCTCTCCATGAGAGTGTCTCTTCTGCTAATATTATAAATTTTTGATTTTTTTCTTTTTGATGCTGAATGTCTGAGGGATCAATATCTTCAATTGAAGCAGGATTTCTATTTGGAACAAAGATCGAGCAACCAAACAACATTGCCGTTATGGCCACGATGATAAGATTTTTTTTCATTGTTTATTACTCCTTGAAACACACTTAAATATTATCATTGAGAAACTGTTTTTTTGTAATCGGTATTATGTTCCGCTAGGATTAACTGTACAGAAAGGTCGGATATTTTATATACTTTTTTCATGAATATAGTTTTAATACATTTTGAAAAGGTGCCTGTCCTACACTATGGTGGAACTGAGAGAATAGTTGAGGCATTAGCTCTTGGATTTAGGGAACTCGGCCATAAAGTTACAATGATGTCGTATCGCGGAGATTATGAGATTGATGGAATTGAGCGTGTATTTTTGGATCATTTAAGAAGCGATCCCGAGATGCTCCAAAAGACAGTTTGGCTTATCCCAGATAAGACAGATATCGTCCATTTTAACTTGGCAATGGGCCAAGAGAGGTACGATATGCCACCTTACCTGATTACACTGCATGGAAATTTACGAGAAGCTGATGACTATTCTAAAATTGCTCGTCATACGGTTGGTATCTCTAATGATCACGCTATCAGACATAGTTTAAAACATTTCGTTTATAACGGTCTTGATTTTTCAAATGTTCAAGTTGGGCCATCGGCAGTTATTGATAGGAAATATTTCTCCTTTCTCGGGAGGGCATCTTTAAAAAGAAAAGGTTTGAGTAATGCTAAAAAAATTTCAAAAGCTTGTTCTACCCAACTTCTGATCGGTGGTGGACGTGGAATTAGTTTTGGTAACAACCGTTATCTTGGTCATTTAAATAACAGTGAAAAATATGAATTGTTAAAAAACTCAAAGGCCCTACTTTTTCCTATTGAGTGGCAAGAGCCATTTGGACTAGTTATGATTGAAGCAATGGCGTGTGGAGCACCTGTTTTCGCTCATAAAAGAGGAAGTGTTGCGGAAGTTTTAGGAATGAATGGTTCAGAAGAGATGTTTCTTATTGCTGAAAACGCTGATGATTTAATTTCTAAAATCAAAGAGTTTAAATATAAACATATCGCCAGTGATTATCGAAACTATGTGGAATCGCATTTTAGTCATTTGAAAATGTGTGAAAACTATCTTGAAAAATATAGATTAATCCTTAGTCGTATTTTTTAATTCAACAATTTTGCTATATTTTAAAAAAGCACTAAGTGCATTGATATAGCAAATAGTAGCGCCAGCACTTCCGTCAAGAAATCCAAACTTAAAAAAATAGTCACGAATGAATTTAAAAAAAGCTCGAAGGTAAGCTTTTGAGAGAGAGGATTTGACACCTCGATTGTAAGCTTCACTTGCTGCAATAGTTGTGAACTTGTTTGTCTGTTCAATGTGAGACTGAATCGTTGGATAGCTGTAGTGAAGAATCTTACCAGCTAATCGTTCACTTTTTGTAGCCTCTTCCATTACTATTTTATCGTGTGGATTGGCCCCACCCCATTTTCCTTTTCTTTTGTCGAGAATTCGAAGCTTGCGATCTGGGTACCAACCGCAGTGATAGATCCATTTGCCGCAATAGTTGGTTAGTCTATTTAAAAAATATCCATCGGCTGACCAATTCTCTTTGACTTTTTTTATACTCTCAATTGCCATTGAATTGAGTGATTCATCGGCATCCAATGAGAGTACGTGGTTATGAGTTGTTTTTGTGAGAGCAAAATTCTTTTGGCCAATATGTCCTAAGAATTTTTGCTCAATAAAAATCACCTTAAACTCATCACAGATTTTTCTGGTGTTATCTGTTGATAAAGAATCGACTACAACAATTTCGTCAGCAACTTCTAAAACAGATTCCAAGCATCTTCTAATATTTAGTTCTTCGTTAAAAGTAATAATGGCGACAGATAGTTTAATCATAATGATATTAAGTCTAAGTAACTGGTTTTATAACGTCAAACCATTGTTTTACACCTGAATAGCTAGAGATTTCTGTCTTGCGTTTTATTATGCTTGATGCTATGTTGCGTTTTCAATAAATTTTTTGTTATTGAGTGTTGTTTTACATTTATTAATCTCGTTCTGTTTTTTATAGGTAAAACAGGGCCAATTGAAGACCAGGGGGTTTTATGATCTATGAGCTAGTAATAGTTGCTCATCCCGATTCAGGGGAAGAAAAGTTATCAAGTTTTAAGGCAGTTGTAGAAGATGTCGTGAAGTTGGCAAAAGGTGACATCGCAGTCCAAGATGATTGGGGCAATATCAATTTTGCTCAGTCAATGGATGGCAGTGTTGGCCGTGGCCATTTCTTGTATTTCATTTACAAAGGTGGCAACACTGTCAATGAAGAGATGGTTAGACGTTTAGGAATTTCAGAAGGTATCGTTAGACACATGATCACTAAGCTTGGTGTTGACGAGAAACTAAATGAGTTCGTTAAAAAATACAGAACTCCATTCTCAAAGAAATACGCAGGTACGGTATTAGATATTGTTGAAGCAGAAGACAATGATACGAGCGGCAGCAAGAAACGATTCGTTAAGAATAGAGGTTGCTGGTTCTCTAGATACGAGATCGCACCAGATTGGAAAGATCCTGCATCGTACACATGGTTGTTAAATGAGTTTGGGAAAATTTCTCCATCTCGTATTTCTGGAATTACAAGACAAAATCAAACTAAGGCAGTTGCTGCGATTAAGCGAGCAAGACAGCTAGGTTTGGTAAGCTATGTTAATAACGAAATAGCAAGACAACAGTAGTTATCAAAAGAATGAGAAAGGATAATGAATAAAGTGGCGCAGCAGTTATTAAAAGATAAAGGAGTTGGAAAGTTGGCTTTTCTTGGCCTTGTTTCTGCTTCTCTAAGCTCTTTTTTGCCAATATTTGCTCCGGTGCCGATGGTGCTTGCATCTTTGCAGTACGGAAGAGTCATCGGTTTAATTTTTGGTATTGTCTGCTCACTGTTTCTTATTGGAATGTCGATGATCTTTAAGGTTGTCACTCCATTTATTTATATACCTTTTGTCATCTCGTTTATCTTTTCGCTAATGGTTTCTGAATCTTTTTTTAGAAAAATCTCACCAGTAAAAGGGATTATTTATCACGGCCTTTTTGTGATAGCAGTTCTGGTTTCTATTTGGGGAGGTTTGGTTGCCTTTACAGATTTTTCATTATCTGTTGAGTTGAAAAAAGTAATCACAGAAGTTGTTGATAGCGTTTTGGTAAAAAATCCAGACCTGTTTCCAGAAGATAAGGCCACACAGATTAGAACCGATATGATTAAAGCTTATACGGAAGGAATTCCTGCGGCCATTGTTACCGGTATTTTTATTACGTTGTGGCTCTCTTTTTTTGTGATTCTTCGCAATTCAGCAATCTGGCTTCGAGGTGTTGATTATCCATACACCGTTGATGGATTAATTAAATTTAAGGTTCCATACCATTTTGTATGGCCACTTATTGCTTCGTTGGCCTTGATGCTTCTCGGGGATAAAATTGCAGGGAAAGAGCTAGCTCTTCTTGGAGAGAATGTTCTCTACATGTTAGGTGTGTTCTATTTTTTCCAAGGGTTTGGTATTTATATCGATCTGTTAAACAAGTTGAAAATTTATGGTTTTTTAAGATCAATGTTTATCATAATAACAGTTGTTCTTGGATTTAGGCTTGTTGCGGTCGTTGGGATGTTTGATATGTGGTTTGATATCAGGAAGTTTTTTGATAAGTTTGACAAAAAATCTGATAATAACGTTGGAGATGAATAAATTTTTTGAATTGAATTGAATTAAGAATTAAGAATTAAGAATTAAGAATTAAGGAGAATATTATGAAAGTTATTTTAACAGAAAAAATCAGGGCCCTCGGAAATGTTGGTGAGATAGTCAATGTTACTGCTGGTTACGCACGAAATTGTCTTATCCCAGGAAAGCTTGCTGTCCTTGCTGATGATGCAAACAAAAACGTTTTGGCAAACAATCAGAAGCGTTTGTCAAAGAAAGTTGATGCACAAAAAGCTGCTGCTACTGAGATGAAAAAGAAAATTGATGGACTTACACTAAAACTAGTCAAGCGAATTGGAAGTAACGGAAAACTTTTTGGAACTGTTACTAACACAGACCTTGCTAAGGAACTTTTTGATAAAGGGATTGAAGTTGAGAGACGATTGATCGCTATTACAGACCCAATCAAAACACTTGGTGAGACAGATGTTATTGTTAAACTTTTTAAAGATGTTGAAGCATTATTTAAAGTTAAAGTTGAAATGGATCCAGAGCAGGTAAAAGAGATTAAGGCAAGACAAGAGGCGGCTTTGAAAAGAGGCAAGTCTAAAAAGAAAGAAGAAGGTGCCGAAGCTGAAGCCGCTCAAAGTGAAGGTGAAGTTACTGAAGATGATTCGTCAGAAGAGTAGTTTAAGCTAAATTGGTACACATTGAGGTAAATAATGGCCGTTAAAGAACTTCCCCATGATTTGTTAGCTGAAAAATCGCTAGTCGGTTGTTTGATAATTGATGGTACAGCAATAGATGATATTGCTGACTTGAAACTTTCGAAAGATGATTTTTACGATCCAAAAATGGGAATAATCTTTAATGCGATAAAAGACCTCTATCAACAAAACATGCCCATTGATTATGTAACGGTTTGTTCACGTCTAAATGACGGAGATAAACTGGAACAACTTGGTGGGCAGAGTTTTATAACTGAGATAGTGGATGACCAAGCGACTGCTGCCAATGTTTACCACTATGCTAAAACGGTAAAAGATAAATCTAGCATGAGACGTATTGTGAAAACGGCATCGAAGGTTGCCGAAAAAGGTTTGCAATATGACGGACTTGTGGCCGATTTTATCCAAGAGGTTGAAACAAGTTTTTTACAACTAACCGGAGATGCTAAGCACTCTGGAATGTTAAAACTCAATGAGTGTATAAAGCAAAATCTTAAAGATTTAGATGATAACGCAAGAAAAAAAGGTGAGATCTCAGGATTTCCAACTGGTTTTAAAAAATTGGATGAGCTGCTACTTGGAATGCAAGCTGGCCAGTTACTAGTTATTGCAGCAAGGCCCGCTATGGGAAAAACTGCGTTTGCTTTAAATATTGCAGTCAATGTATGTGAAGAGACTCAGTTTCCGGTAGCAATCTTTTCTCTAGAGATGGTTGCCCAAGAACTTAGTATGAGAGTTCTCTCTTCTAAAGCAAAAGTTAATTCAAGAAAAATTAAGGCAAAAGATTTTCTAGATACAGACTTAAGAAGCTTAGGCATGGCCGCGCAGACGCTTGCAAAACTTCCAATCTTTATTGAAGACTCTGGTCAGATAAATCTTCTTGATATTCAGAGTCAGTCACGAAAAATTAAGGCAGAGCATGGCCTTGGTCTGGTGATAATAGATTACTTGCAACTAATGACTCCTCATACAAATACGTCAAGTAGAGAGCAACAGATCGCTGAGATTTCAAGAGGTCTTAAGGCGATGGCAAAAGAACTAGAATGTCCAGTTATTGCGTTATCTCAGCTTAACAGAGGGGTTGAACAACGCCCTAATAAACGTCCGAGCTTATCAGATCTTCGAGAGTCTGGATCAATTGAGCAAGATGCTGACGTTGTTATGATGATCTATCGTGATGAGGTTTATGACCCAAATTCAAAAGATTTAGGGATTGCAGAAATTATAGTTGTCAAAAATAGATCTGGTGAAGTTGGAACTGCCAAACTTTCATGGGTCGGAGCATACACATCTTTTGGAAATTTAGCATATCGTGAGTCGATACCAGAAGGGATGGAAGCTCGGTATGCTCAGCAACAGTAGTTGTTTTACACTCATTCCTTATAAAACTAGTTTTCTAAAATTTGCCAATCCTACTTCAGTCATTGCGTATTATAAAAATAGACGAGTTAATCTGTTAACAAACGAAGTTATGTCGTCAGAGCTAAGCGACATTCAAGAGGTTTTAAGTTCTATTAAGTTTGATCAAGAGTTTGTTCGGCCAAGAGTGATTCACTGTTTATACGAACTTGGTTTTTTTTGGACAGGTAGTGTTGATTTAATAAAAGATGATGAGCTTTTGATGTTGGTTTTAGATTATTCAGATAAAGATGTTTATATCCCTAAAGAGTTTAAAGAGAAAATTAATCTAGGCCCGATGAAGATTCCTAGCAAACAGATCTATAAAAATAATTATAGAGTAGGCCAGGAGTATTTAAAAAGAGGGGATTGTTATCAATTTAATCTAACTAAGGATTTTCAATATTTGATTTCCACCAATAACCCAGAAGCGATTATTGGCCGTGTTTGGGCGAGTAGTGGTTTAGTCGGTGGATATGGACATGCCACATATCTACCTATGCTGAATAGGCTTATTATGAGTAACTCTCCTGAGTGTCTATTTCAAATAAAAAAAAGACAAAAGAACTTGCTGATAGAGAGTATGCCTATAAAGGGCAGTATACGCTGGAATGGTAGTAATCGTGATTTTAAAAAAAAATGGAAACAGCTTGTAACCTCAGAAAAAAACGAGGCTGAGCTTTTTATGATTACAGATCTAATGAGAAATGATCTGTCTCGAATTGAATCTCCATGTTCAAAAGTTATTGCCAAGAAATTACCACTTGCAGTTTCTGGAATTATTCATCAGTATTCAAAAATAGTCGCTTCGTTATCTTATGATGTCTCATTGTATCAGATTTTGAAATCACTCTTTCCTGGAGGAAGTGTTACCGGCGCCCCTAAAAAAAGAGTGATGGAGATTTTAAGAAGTGTTGAAAAAAGGTCCAGAGGATTTTATTGTGGTTCTACAATAATACTTCACAAAAATATAGTTGCAGCTTCTGTCAACATAAGAACAGCTGATATTGATTTAAAAAATAAAAAATTATTCTATGGTGCTGGCGGAGGCGTAACACTGCTTAGTTCCGTTGATGATGAATATTTAGAAATGAAGTTGAAAGTTGATAGTTTTATGGATATTTTGTAATTATAAATTAATAATAATAATAAAATAAATATTGGAGCTTAATTATGTCATCAACAATTAAAGAGAGTAAGGGTGAGTGGGGTTCAAAAATCGGGTTTATTCTAGCTTGCGTTGGGTCAGCAGTTGGGCTTGGGAATATTTGGAAATTTCCATATATCACTTATGAAAATGGTGGTGGCGCATTTGTCCTAGTATATCTAGTCGCTATCGTCGTGGTTGGCCTTCCAATCATAGTTGCCGAAATGATGATTGGCCGTCACGGGAACCAAAATGTTTATACTACCTTTCGAGATTTGTCTAAAAACAATAAGTTTTGGAAACTGCTTGGAGTTCTCTGTCTCTTTTCTGCATTCGTAATTTTATCTTACTACTCAGTCGTTGCAGGTTGGACATTAGATTATTTTTGGCAATCACTACGTGGTGAATTTGCTTCAATGAGTATTGAGCAGTCTGGGCCAAGGTTTGGAGCATTCGTTGGTAATGGGTGGAAGCAGATTTTTTATCACTCTTCTTTTATGGGTATTACAGGATTGATCGTTTGGAAGGGGACTAAAGGAATTGAAAAAGCTGTAACGATATTATTGCCGATGCTTGGTTTTTTTGTCTTCTTAATTGCATGCTTAAGCATTTATAAATATGGCTCAAGTGAAACTGTAAATTTTTTGTTTTCATCTGATCTTTCTAAACTTACTCCTCGCTCAATACTAGAGGCCGTTGGCCACTCATTTTTTACGCTTTCGCTTGGTATGGGGGCGATGGTGATTTATGGGTCATATCTAAAAAAAGGGGAGCGATTGATTAGTGCTGGCATTTGGATTGCTACGCTCGATACATTGATTGCTTTGATGGCATGTTTTATGATGTATCCAATTATTTTTGGAACAAAGATGGCACTGAGCTCTTCATCTTCGATGCTTTTTACTACGCTTAGTGTTCATTTTAATGCTCTTCCAGGTGGGAATATTGTAGGCGCAATTTTTTATCTTCTAGTTGCATTTGCGGCACTAACTTCGACTATCTCATTGCTCGAGCCTGTCGTCTCATTTGCAATGGATACATTTAACATAAGTAGAAATAAATCTACTCTGTTTTCAACCGTTATAATCTGGCTCCTCGGTGTTGCGTCTGCTCTGAGTAATGGTGCGGTTAAGTTTTTTACTGATTTAGATGTGCTCACTCGTCTTGATTATTTGGCATCAAACTGGACACTGCCTGTTGGAGGAATGTTGATATCTATCTTTTGTGGTTTTGTCCTCAGTGCAGATGAGAAGAGAAGTGAGTTAAGCAGTTTTGAAGCAAGAGTGATATATCCTACATGGAATTTTCTTATAAGATATGTCAGTCCTATTCTTGTTTTTATTGTTATTTTAAATATGATAGGAGTTTTTTCAAAATGAGTGACACTGAAATTTTAGATATTAAAAAATTAAAGCAGACAATTGAAGAGTTCGCTAATGAGAGAGAGTGGAAACAGTTTCATAATCCCAAAAACTTAGCGATGGCATTAAGTGTTGAGGCGTCTGAGTTGGTGGAAATTTTCCAGTGGCTTAATTTTGATGAGGCAAGCAAGGTTGCATTTGATCCAGAAAAAAAAATCAGGGTTGCTGATGAGCTGTCTGATATTATTGTTTACGCTGTTAGAATGGCCGGAATTTTAGAGATAGATATTCCTAAGTCTATTGAATCAAAAATTGCAAAAAATAGAGCTAAATATCCTGTTGAGTTAGCAAAGGGTAGCGCGAAAAAATATAACGAGTATTAATCTAGTTCGTCGTTTGTTGTTTCAAGAGGTAGAGCGTTCAGTAATTACGGTTTTTCGCTTATATTAATTCACCAATGTTTTTCAGTTTTTTTTCAGTTGTCTAATTTTTAGACAGGTTTATGAAAACGTTCATTATAACTATTAGGAAATGTGTATAGTTGTTAATTGCAAGTTGGTATCGGCTTTGCAGGATCCACTTTAAGTTGAACAGCTATGATTGATTTAATAAAAGGGGGATTCATTATGAATATTTTAAATACAGCTAGGATACTATTTATTGGAACTATTTTTTCTGTTGTTTCACCACTAATATTGGCCGAAGAAAATGGCCATTTGGACGGCGTGGTTGGTGGTGGGCTTATTTTGTACGGTATGAAAAATGTCGATAAAGAGCGAGCTACTACGAATTTTTGTAGAGTTGAACTAGAGCAGCTTAAGTATCGAGTAGCTCCAGATTTTGTAGCACTCAAAGAAGCTATGGAGCGTTCCGATGGTGCGATGCGAATATATCAAGAGTTGTCGAGAGAGTATGATGTTTTGGTAGAGGAGAAAGAAAAACTAGTGGTAGACATCCGCGATGCAGAGAACGGCTATACCGTGACAAGGGATTTTATGATAGAGGTTCCGATGAAGGATATACCTACCAGGTTACATAATAACGATAGCTATCAAAGAAAGATAATAAATATGAGCGGAAGTGAGACTATTACATATTTACCACAAGGAATGAAATCAGAGGATTATCATGGCGACAGAGCTCCTGTTGACGTTGTGGTGTTTGGTGAGAATGGGTTTCCATTCACCGATGGCCCTGAGAAACTACTGCATCATGTTAAAAGAGAAAGAATCGTAAGAGAATATCCTCTTAAATATAATATTAATATTGAAGAGGCAAAAAAGAGGTTGGAAACGATTGATGGTAGGATATCAGAAGTATTAGCAGAGCGAAGAAAGTTCTTTTCAGGGAAAGCTGCATATGATTTAGCTGAAGAAAATTATGATAATGCAAGATATAATGCAAGAGATGGAGAAAATAAAATGAATAAACAATCGTTGACGTTAGCCGAGGGTGAACATAAATTAGCGAAATATAGTGCCATTACAGCGGTCGGTGCTTGTTTATTAGCTTACGATATCCTCGATACCGTAAATGATTCTAGCGAAGCCAAAGAACTTGAACGTAAGTATGGTTCATCTGAATCTGGAAGCAGTGGTGCAAGTAAGTAGTGTTTTATTGGTTTACTTGAACCTTCAGAAAAGATACCATATCTTTAGAATTTAACAATAAAGAAGCGGTTATATAATTTTATTGCTGGAATGATGTATGCTTAAGCCACATATTCTTTGGGTTTTGTTTATAACCGCTTTTCTTATATCTCCAATAGTTGATACTATGTCAGACGATGGCGAAGCTTCAAAAGTTAATCGCTGTTTAAAGAATATTCTTAGTTCTACAGTGAAGCTGGCAGCTCAAGAGACAGTTTCTGTTCTACGTCTTCCCAAAATGCTTTTATATGATGACCCTAAAAAGTTTATTCAAGCTGTTCGAGAAGAGGGGAAGATGAGAATTCTTTTAAAAAAGCGAGAGCCCCTTCCTAAAATTACGTGGATTATTGATCCAGTGTTTGCAGCACTGCACGTTCCTGCGACAGTTATGAAAACTACTCGTGAACCAACTCAGTGGATAACTGTACCGATATCAACTTATGCTTATATCAAACTTATAGATTCTTTAAAAAATAATGCTGATAAGAAGATGGAAAAATTAAATACGGATAAGATGGTTGGAGTTAGTTACATCGATCAGCTGATTAGTATCGGCCTTATTCTTCCAGATAGTAGAATTTCCACAATATATAAACATGATAAACTGATTACAGGTTGGTCGCAGGATAGTTCAATGAAAAGAGAGCTTCCTAGATTGGCAGAATTTTTAAAGCTTAAGATTATTCCTGATCATCAAATGGCCGGTTATATTAATCAGCTTGCTTGGAAAGTTTATAAACAGGCATTGGATGAGTCCCAGAAATCTAATGTTGCGCTGGAGGAGGTTTTATATTCACTTTGGTCAAAAACAGTCGATGAAGATGTTAAGCTTTCACTTTTGTCAGAAGAGGTAAGAGGGATGATCTACACGGCTTATTTACCGGTAGTTCCTGTTGAACAGGGATTTTTAGAATCAGTGAAAACAACTTTAAAGAGAAACGAAGAACAGACCGATGTTTCGTTGAGCGCATCAGCTCTTGGTTTTAATCCAGAGAAGTTCTCTACGGCAAAGGATTTAACGGTTTCATTAAAAAATGAGTGGAAAGAAATTGGATTGGTGAATGTTCTATCAGTTGTTACTCGAACACAGAAAGATCCGAATGTCGTAAAGGAAAAGAGAAGGGTGTGGTTAGAAGCTATAAAACCTCAGGTGAGTGTTGAGTCGATGGATATGTTGTCTTTTTTAAAGAGAGCAGATTTTAGTTCTTCTCCTGATAGTGAAGAGATAAAACTGTGGATAGAGATATGGAGTAATCCACTTATGTTAGACATTAAAGAAGCGTATCTTGCTGGGAATTTGAGTGATCTTGACACGATAAGTTTTGCTATTGAAGTTATGAAAAATTATGAGAGTCTTCGAGAGGTTTTGCATAAGTACCCAACACCGTCAACAGAAAATCTTTGTCGGATGAGAGGGCATCCTCTATTTAGTGGAGCGAACACCCTTGTTTCACAGCTAGAAACAACTGCATCGTTATCCCTAGAGCGAAAGGAGTCATGTACACTTTATGCTATGGAAAATTTGTGGCAGTATTATAAAGATGAAGAGGTTGCAGCAGATGATCCAAAAACGTTTTCAGAGTTTAGATCAAAACGGTTAGCTAAAATACAGGAGCAGACGCAAAAGTGTCTAAATGAGAATGTAAAGTTAAGATCTTGTCTATCTGATCAGTGATGTTAAACGTGATGTCAAACGTGTATGTCAAACGCCAATTAAAGTGGTCAATTTTTTAAAATTTCATTAA
>DYOQ01000059.1 GCA_020720455.1 Bdellovibrio sp. | reverse complement strand
TCGGATTCTTCCTCAGAATCATCGGCCTCAAGATCTAGATCTTCATCTAATAACTCTTCGTTATCTTCAGCATCGTTATCTTTGGTTATTTTCTTTACCATTGTTATCCTTCAGTTGGAGGTTTAACTTTATTCCCCACAACCTTCTTTTTTACTTTCATTTTAGTGATCTCTAAATCATCGTTATTCCTTTTTACTTTTGACATCCCTACTGACAGCGGGCCATCCATCTCATCAACAAAAGAGGTATCCGGCTTAACACTTTTAGGCTTCTTATTAGGGACGGCCATCACAACTGTTCCCGTTTTTTTCATAACACTAATATCTTCTAAATTACCACTGGTCTTTAACTGCTTATGATCTTTCTTCGTGACTTTATTTATATGATTATTTTCTACTTTTTTTATACTCTTTTTCTCTACTTGCGCAACCGATTCAGGTTTTGACTCGTCTAGCGTAAACGAAAGTAGATCGTCATCCTCATTTTGTTGTGCCATAATGACAGTGGACTCTATTTCAAGAGCTAAATCAGAAACATCACCAATCTCTAATTCAATCTCGTTGACACCCTTCTTTTTTGCAACACTTTCATGTCTTTTTATTTTTACAGGAGAAACATCGGCGTCATCACCTGAAACATGAACCAAATCCTCTTCTTTAAAAAAGATATCCTCTTCCGCTACTTCTGCAACGATCGGCTTCTTTATTGCTTTTTTCTTGGCCGGGGCCACGGGAATTTCTAATTCAACATCGAGAACAATTTCTGGTTCGCCTGCTTCACTACTTTCTTGTTCATTTGACGATTCTTCCACCAAGCTATCATCAACAGATTCTTCTACTTCTTCAGGTAGATCAAACTCTAATCCTCCATCTTCACTACTCTCATCACTCTCTTCTACTTCAACAGGCGCGCTCCCAGCATTTATTACAGAGATTATCGAATCGCAAATATCTTCTTCTAGATTATCACCACTTAACTCATCATCAATTTCAATGTTTTTTTCCATTGAGACCATAAAATCATTTACAATCACTTCAATAATATTCTTCGTAATTGGCATTGTAATAAACCCCGCAAACTCCGGGCGCTTCTCCTGAATCTTTTTTAATTGCATCGTCGTCGTGTCTTTAGCAAGAACTAGGATAAGTTTAATTGTATCGTTTGCTGCACAGTGCTTTAGGATAGGTGTAGTTTTTTGTGTCACTAATTTAACATCAAAAAATAGTAACATATCATCTCGTGTTGTTTTTAAAATTTTTGTTACTTCACTATCAGTTCCAACAACTTTAACAACGACATCAGATATTTCACCTGCTACATCGATAATAGATTCATTTTCAGTAAAAAATAATACTTGCATAATGTCAGTCCCAAAAAATGACACAGTCCTTACTATCATCTTATCAGGCCACAAAAAAACATCAACTTATGGAAATTCATTGCCTACCCCTCTTCCTTTTATGAACAAACACCTGTTATAATCTAATGATATTTTGACTAAAATGGTGCATATTATGAAACTTGCCTTCAAATCTCTTCTGATAATCTTTGTAAGCATAGTTATCCGACTTAATTTATCGGTCTCTTTTGCAGATGAAGTTTATTATCCCGCAACGCTATTGATGCTTGACGATAAATTTTCTCACAATGTCTTCGTTGCAGAAAAGTCGACCCATACACTCTACCTTTACGAAAATAGTAACGGACTGCCTAAACTTATCAAAAAATACCAAATGGTAACAGGGAAGAAGTCTGGAAATAAAAAATTCATGGGTGATTACCGTACTCCCGAAGGTATTTACTATCTAACAGAGTTTATCTCCCACCTAGAACTTGCAAAACGGTATGGACAGGAGGGTGAAATATATGGTTCAGGTGCATTTGTCTCTAATTACCCCAATATTATTGATCAAAGAGAAGGTAAGACTGGTGGTGGAATATGGCTACACTCAACAAACAACGAAACCAGAATAGATAAAGGACTCGACTCAAGAGGGTGCGTTGTTGTTCACAATGACGAACTTAAAGATCTGTCTCAATACATCGAACTAAACAAAACTCAAATCATTATTACGCACGATCTAAACATGATCAGCAAAGAGACATTTGAGAACAATAAAGAGATAATTAAGAAGTTTGTAGAATCTTGGTTGGATACTTGGAGAAATGAAGATCTTGATAAATATATCTCTCATTACTCAAAAGAAGAGTTTAAAGATGGAACAAGAGGTGATTATGAACAGTTTAGATCATACAAAAAAAATGTATTTTGGAATCCAGGCAATCCTAAAATAGATATGCTAGATCTATCTTATTTTGACTTTGGAAAATATGCGATAGTTCAATTCACACAACACTATGTCTCAGATAAAATTAACGACTATGGAAAAAAAGTGCTCTATCTACAAAAAGATGAGTTCTATGATTGGAAAATTGTTTCTGAAGGTTGGAGTAAAATTGATGATAGTGAAATTTCACAACCAATTGCCTTCAAACCTTCAATGAGATTTTTTAAAATAGATGACGAAGCTACGCAGGAGAAAAACTAACAGATGCAAGATAAAGTAGAATCACGTAGTGATAACAAACTCTCATTTATTTGCTACAACAACAATACTCCTCCACAATTTTTTAAAATTAACAAACAGTTGATACGATTATTTATATTTACTCCAGGAATATTCGCAATTGCTACGACTGCCGCGTTAGTCTTAATGATCCTCTATTTTAATGAGGTTAAATCAAGCTTCAAAACCACAACTACATCACAACAACAGCAACAGATTGAGGAGACCAATAACAATCTTACAAAAGAGATTGAGAGCAAAGATAGCTTCATTAAAGAGCTACAACTTAAACTCTCCAGTACCAGTTCAACAACAACAACGACAACTGTTCTATCATCAGCAATTTTTGCTACGCCACAAGGCCAAAAAGATCTCTCTAGCACTAATGCTATTTCTCTTACCGACATATCTGTAACAGTCTCAGAGAATAGCTACGTGGCAACATTCAATGTTTTAAACAACGATCAATCTGGCCAAAAAGCTTCTGGCCACATATTCGTCGTGCTATCAACCCCATCATTAATTGAGGTATATCCACCTAATGGACTCGATACAGATACACATCAAACAAATTTTGCAAAAGGTGAACCTTTTTGGATCATGAGAACTAGGCCCGTGAAGGCCCTCTTTACGCTTTTAGACAAGCAAGAAGAGAGTAGTGTTAGGATTACGGCGATACTCTTTTCTAGAACTGGGGACTTATTATTAAAACAACAAATATATCCAAAAAATAAGGACGATGTATAATGGATATTGTAGATATTAAATCTCAAAAATACTCATTCCTTGGAGAAAACTGTCTTATCACTGGCAACTTAAAATTATCTGGACAGACAATGATATCCTCCTCAATTGATGGTGATATTATGATTGAAGATAAATCTAACCTGCAAATCGAAAGAAGTGGCTTCGTGAAAGGTTCTATTTATTGTCACAATCTTTCAATCTATGGAAAAGTTGAGGGAATAATCGAATCTACTGGGAAAATTACCATTCATTCAACAGCAAAGGTTGAAGGGAAAATAACGGCCGAATGTCTTAAAATTTATCCAGGGGCCATTGTTAACATCGAAGGCCACTCAGAATAACTGTTCTTATAGAAATTTATCATAGGAAACAACATGAACAGTTCCAAATTTCTCTAACTGGGCCTTAAGCTCTACTGTCCCCAGTACGACTGTATACATACTATCCCAATCAAAAATTTGAGAAATTGATGTAACAATCTCCTCTTTTTTAATTCGATTTATTATATCTGGAAATCGATTTAGCCTCTCATACTTCATATTCATATGATCAAGAGATATCAACTGTGCCAAATAAGCATCACTCTTTTCAAAGCCAAAAAGGTAATTACCTAACAAATATCCTCTAGCTCTCTCAAACTCTTCATCTTCAATTGCAACAGCTGATACATCTAACAACACTTTGTGTACAACACCAAGCAAATCTCCAACAGTTTCATTTTTTGTAAATGTTGAAATATTAGCACGTCCATAATCTCGTTGAGGGGCCGCTGATGAACCAATTGAATACGTTAATCCTCTTGCTACACGCACCTCTCTCATTAGTCTTGAAGTAAAACTACCTCCAAGAAAACTTGCAGAAAACCTCATTAACTCAGAATTATCTATCTCATTTTTATCTAATATACGCCCGATACGAAATTGTGCTTGATTTGCCTTTGGTACAGTAACCAAATAGATCTCATTTTTCTTTAACTTTTTATGTTGGTAATCGACATTTCTAACGTACGAACCAACCTCCTTATCTTTCACTGCCCAACCACACTCAGACTTTATAATATCTTCAATCTTAAGAACATCACGTGGCCCAGATAAATAAATTTTCTTCTTAACGTTTGAATTAAAATAATTCAGCTTTTTAGCAAGATCAATAGTATCTATGTTTTTCAATCCATCAATAGTACCTGATGAGTATATCTCATAAGGTGAGCCACTCAAAGATATCGCTCTATAAACTCTTGTTGCCAAATCTCCATGATCTGAAACCATATTATAAATTTCGTCTACATCTTTTTTTATCTCATCTTTTATTACTTTACTTGGAAAAACAGAATCTTTAAACAGATGACAGACCATTTTCACTGCTGGAACCATATTACTTAAAAGTCCTGATGCAGAAAAAACCGAATATTCATGAGTGACATCTAGGTCAAGAGATGCACCAAAATAATCCAATGTATCTGTGATCTGCTCTTGAGTGTATCTATTAGTACCTGAAGTTAAGTTCTCAAACATCTGAGCAGTCTCTCCGCTTTTTTGTTTGTGATCACTTAATGCTCCATCCGCAAAATAGACACCTAAATTAAAAACTGGGAACTGTTCATCTTGCACCCAAACGACATCTATTCCATTCCAGTTAAAAGTAGCAACCCTATCCTTCATCTGAGCAGCATAAAGTTTTCCGCTCAATAACATTACCATTACTGTCGATACTAACATTACCTTCTTAACCAATTTCCATTTTTTCATATATCGCTCCATAGAACCAAGCTTATTGTTCGTTACTTATTGATTGTTTTTTATGCTTATCCCAAATAGAGACAAAAAGAAATTTGCCACTAGAAAAGATCTCATCACAACTTTTTCTTAACTCTTCAACTGTTATCGAATTATAAATCTCTAACTCTTTTTTATAATAGTTAAAATCATTAAAAACCTGCTCCCGAAGCCCTAGAAAACTCGCAACACCACTCGTCGATTGTAGTGATTTATAATAACCAAACATGTACTGATTTTTAGTTTTATCAAGTCCTCGTTGATCAATTGCACTAGCACATAATTTGCCGCTCTCTTTTTCAATAGTTTTAGTAAATTTATTCAAGTCAACACCTTTTGAAAGTGTGCCTGAGATAAAAAATGTTCCGCTATTGTTTAGTGTGTAATTTGAAGCTGAGATATCAGTCAGCGGTGGTTTTTGAGTGTAGACATATTTCTTGTTCAGATAAGAACTTGCTCCATCTCCTAGAATTGAGGCCAAAATATCCATAACAAATCCTTTGCGCTCACCAACCTTGATACCTTTATAACTCATCATAAACATCGGAACAGGGTTACTTCCATATATTTTAATATTTTGTGGTAACTTAGCACGTGCTTCATAATTATTTGACTTATCCATCTCCTCTTTAATCTTGACAACATCTGGTGATGCAGGAATTTTGCCGTAACTATCTTTGATCTTTGCCATAATGTCGTTAGTATCGACATCTCCGGCGACAATAACAATTGCGTTGTTTGGAGCATAGAATTTTTTAAAAAAACTTCTAACTTGATCACGATTTAAATTTTCGACATCACTTTTATCTCCAATTACCGAACCTCCATATGGCGTCCCTTCAAACATTGTTTGCATCATTTTCAAATATAGATTACCGCCAGGGCTATTCTCATAACTCATCTTTCTCTCTTCTAAAATTACCAATCTTTCACTTTCAAAAGATGTCTCTTCAAGTAAAACGTCTGACATCCTATCTGCTTCCATTTTGATAACAATATCGAGACCACCGGATGGAACATTTTCGTAATAAACAGTTCTATCAAAAGATGTGTAAGCATTGTTGGAACCGCCATTTTTTTCCAAATTACCATCAAACATCCCTGGGCCATAATTTTTTGAACCTTTAAACATCATGTGTTCAAGAAAATGGGTCGCCCCTGTTGTCTTGTCACTTCTTTTTTCGTATCTACCTCCAACATCAAAAAATGTTTGGTAGCTAAAAACAGGAAGTTTATGATCCTCATAAACAATTACCCTTAGGCCGTTATCTAGTGTAAATTTTTTTGCAGCTAAACTGATCTCTGCACTATTAATTTCAACGTTTGGCATGACCTCAACCTTGTCAGAAGTTTCCGCCTTTTGGTGTCCACATGAAAAAAAGAACGCAGCAATAGTCGACAATAACAATACATCTTGTAACATATATTACCCCTGCTTCCTACAAAGCTATTTTTTTAAATTTAGTACTCGTATTAGGATAAAACTCTTATAGTTTTTTTACAAGTGCAACCAGTTTTGCCGTGCAAATAAGGCCACTCTTCTATAAAACTCTAAACCATAGTAAAATTCAGCTCATCTCGAATCCTTTGCCAAAACAAAGCTCGGTAGTTATGAGTTATGTATTATTTTCATATCTCCACTAAAGAATTGAAAAAAAAAAAAAAATCCTATATAAACAAATCAACGATCTAAATGAATATATCCTCTGGAGAAAAAATGAAAAAATTATTAGTAATTTCAATGTTCTTAATGACATCTTTATCTTTTGCTGGCAATAAAACACCAAATGATGTTTTTGAAACACTCAAGAAGGCCATCTCAAGCAATGACGTTGAACTTTATGTTCAACAATGGTCAAACGATCACTTTGAAAGCCTAGAAGATGCTCAAGATGATTTAAATTTTATGGCAAAACCTTTAAAGAAACATAATAACGATTGGAAACTTGGCACTCTAAAATCAAATCGTGGAGATGGTGTTTTAACTTTTAACTATATCGTCGATGGCGTAGAAACGAATAGCCCACTTGCAGACATAACATTTAAATGTGGTATATACAATCGAAGTCAACCAGAAATATCGACTGAATGTGTTCTTATAGATATTGACTAAAAATGTAAAAAAGACTTCTGCTTTTAAAGTAAGTGGAAGTCTTTTTTTTGTTTTGTTATTACCCCTGCTTCCTACAAAGCTATTTTTTTAAATTTAGTACTCGTATTAGGATAAAACTCTTATAGTTTTTTTACAAGTGCAACCAGTTTTGCCGTGCAAATAAGGCCACTCTTCTATAAAACTCTAAACCATAGTAAAATTCAAGTAGGTTAATATCTTGGATGTTTATGTTAGAAAAAGCTTCGATAGGACTCTCAATTTTTGCGACATTGCTCGCCCTATCCGTTTTTGTTTATACTGAATATATTTTTGAAAAACCTCCCATCTCGGCAGAAGAGGGATTAAAAGAGTTAAAGGAAGAAGCATCAAAAATTAGTGTTCCCGCTAGTTTTGATATCGAAAATATCGTCATTAACCTTAGGTCTGAAAAAAGCAAGCGACTCCGTTTCTTAAATTTGAGTGTTCACCTAATTCCTTTTTCAGATAAGCATCGAGATACATTAGAACTTAACAACGCTCTTATTCACGACTCAATAATAGATGTCAGCGGCCACATGGAGCCAGATGAAATCAACAGTATAACTGGAAAAATCCTCTTTGAGAGCAGATTAAAGAAACAGATAAACGAGCGAATGAAAGCAGATATAATAAGAGATATTCTCTTCTCTAAATTCGTTGTTCAATAAGATTAAGATTTAGACTTCGGCTGTTTTTTTCTTGTGGTTTCAATCATAGTAAAATTACCAGTCTCATCTGGCAATTTAGCAAAATAACCCTCAAGCTGTTCTTTTGTAATTTTGCCTTCAGCAAGCAGCTTATCTCTTAATCTAATGTCCATTAACTTATCATCTAACGCTATTCGCAATCTCACGCTATCTCTCCATTTTTATACACTTAAAACCGAAAAGATACCACTAAAGAACTGTGATTGCAAGTAGTTCTGCAGACTACTGCCAAAATTTGGGGTTATTTTTATCAGGTTTATCACGCTCAAGAGTTATATGGTCATCGCTTTTTACAATTCTAAGTTTTGCATTACCCTTAGCACGTCTTGAGTTTCCAAGAGAAATTTTGCCAAAAGGTATAGAGATAGTAGCTGCCAAATCAGTAAATCTGATAAATAGATATGCAACTACAAAAGCACTTAAGTGGCCAAGAGAGACCACTCCACTTTGAGAAAAAAGGCCCATCATTAGCTCCATTCCAGCGAGAATCATACAAAAATATTTGGCCTTAACTGGGAAAATAAATGCAAAAAGAAACTCCCGGTCAGGATAAACAAGTGCGTAGGCCAAAATCAAAACATTTGCTAAACAGTTCATACCAAAAAGAGGAAATCCACCATGTCCCTCAAAAAATAGAACGATAATTCCCAAATATAGTATACCTGTTAAGATTGTGGTCAGAGCTAATAGTTTCAAATACCGCCTAACACCCCACAACTGCTCCAACTCCCCACCTAAAAACCAGACCAACAAAGAACTAAACACTACTTCAAATAGACCTGTACCAACAAATGGATATGTTATTAATTGATGAATAAGGCCAATAGAGACGCCATTTAACGTCAGACCTAAAAACATCGAAAGATCAAACTTGAAAATAAGAGCTAAAATATTTTGAAGAATAAAAGTAGCAACAGCAGCAATTACGATCCACTTATTAACTAGAGTTACTCTAGGTAACTGCATACCTTGTTGCTGATAATAACTCATAACTCCTCCGGCCTACTTATTTTTTTGACACTGGCAAATCTCTATCAAAACTCCACCTGTCGATTTAGGATGAATAAAGTTTACCAGCTTTCCACCCGCCCCAGCAACTGGGTTTTCATAGAGCAATCGATATCCCTTGGCCTTTAAATCCAAACTTAGCTGTGTAATATCTTTAACTAGAAATGCCAAATGATGAATCCCCTCTCCGTTTTTTTGGATAAAATTATAAATGGGCCCATCATTCCCAATTGGCCCGAGCAATTCCAAATGGCCGGCCGATTTATCTTTCCCAAGCTCAGCAAAGAGAGTTTTAACTTTTTGTGACTCAACCACTTCAATATTTAGTGAAAACTTTAAACCCAAGTCCTCATAAATTTTTTTTGCATTATCTAAAGAACTAACCGCTATTGCGACATGATCTAATACAATATCACTTGGCATACTCACAAATTAACTCCTAATGTATGTTAAATCTCTACCGGTAAAGTTTTTGCCTTTGTACAGTCTGGCTTTGCTGGATCAAAAGTAGGTTTTGCTGGCACCACCGGTGGATAACATGTTCCATTATAACAATCCCCATGGGTAGGGACGTTAAAACACCGAACGGCACAGGTTTTAGACCCTGTCTCTTGATCATACCCCATAAAATAGATATCACATTTTGAAATATTATCAACCCTGCACCACTCTTGAGAAACACACGATTGGCCAGGAGATTTTGAACAATAAACAGGGTCCTCATCACTATCATCTGTATTCGAGTGAACACCACATGTTCCAAGGGAAGTGTTACAGCAAAGAGAGATACAATCAAAATCTTTTGTGCACTTTTCACCAATTCCAATTCTGCCTTGTCCCTCTACTTCATCAGAGCATTGAGAGACAAAATCTTTTGACCAACATCTATTATTGTAACAACACTCATCAGTGCCACACTCTTTGCTTGTGTTACAACTTCTAAAGGCCGAGTAAAGAACCTCCTTCCCTTCGCTATTTGTTTGACTATCTCTAGTTAATTGAAGTTTTACATCGCTGGAGCTACTAAGAAGTACCTCTTTACCGCTAACCATCTCCACAATTTCAATTGTGGCCGTTACATTACATGACGACATCATTGTCCCTAGCTCTTCATACAACGAACTTATTCTTAAATTACATCCATCCATATATTTTGAAGTTCCACTTGAAGTTAAACTTGTAAGCGTTCTACTACTATCAAATGGACCGCTTGAACCATAATACTCAACATCAGACTTTAGAGAAACTTGTCCAGCACGAGGAAAAATAAATGATTTATAACCGGTCTCAGGATCTAAAGAACTAGTTCCGGCCATATTAAGTTGAAACAATCCCGCACCTTTTGCAGTTGATGTCACCTGTGAAAACATAGCACTACTGCTTATCTCCCAAGCGGATTGATTGATTGTTCGATATGGCCCTTTATAAGTATAAGTACCACTTGACATAACGACAGTATTGCTTCCCCCAAGAACACTACCAGCTATAACCGATGTCGCTCCAACAACTCCTTTTAAATTATCCACATTATTATTGTCCGGGAGACATTTTGTTAATGCAACATCTTGTGTTTCAGAAGAATACCCATTTCCACCAATATCAACCTGCATAGCACTTGGAATCACCGTTACATTAGTTGAATCGTAAAGACCACTATCAACAACTTTTGCGTATGCGTAGTAGCACTTATCTGCAGCGTTATCACAAAGCCCATTATTATCAGAATCAACAAACGTCGGATCATCTTCAATTCGTAATCCTCTACAATATAGCTTAGAATTTCTTGGATCAACTACAGGTGTGCCACTCTCCACACCATCCTTTGTCTTGTTGTCATCGGTATCATAATCATTATAGTCATATAAATCATAAGGCAATCTCATATCTTTAAATGGTGAACTTGAAGCATCAATAATTAGTACATCAATATCGACTTGAGGAGTAAGTCCTGGAGCTCGTCCAACTGTTGCCACCAACTTAACCGGCTCATAATCTCTCCCGAAATTAAACTTTACGTACACAAACTTCTCATTTAATGATGCCATGTTAAGACCTGAGACGTAAAAATTTCCTTTAAAGTTACGAGGAATTGTTAGTTTAGATTGAAATGATCCATCAAATGGATCAATCACATGTCTAATCTCTGCGACCCCTTTGGCAAGCGTAACAGTGGTTGTGTCTGTGGTTGTATCAAGATCTTTAAAACTATTTTTTCCATCTACACTACCGTCGTTACCATTAGCACTCTTATTCTCTTTTGTGTTTGATTTAGTTTTACTTGTTCGCTCTCCACCAACATCTCCAACACAAGAGCTAAGAATGAAAATAGCAAAAAATAAAAATGTCACCGATATTTTAATATTATTCATACAGCTCCTTCGCCGTAGCAATATATTATCGGAGCTGGCCAAACAAACTATAATTAAAAAATACCCGACCAAAAAGATGTCAGACTAATTTAGAATAGATTTTTCGAGTTACTGATCGAGGTTGCCATTCCACAAGCAATACCAAACATTAAGAGACTAGAGCCACCATAAGACATAAATGGCAGCGGTAAACCAACTATTGGCATTAATCCCATTACCATTCCCATGTTAACAAATGTGTGCCAAAAAAGTATTGCCATTATCCCAATTGGAACAAGGGAATCATATATTTTAATTACAGCAGTTGAGAGCCAAATAAACCTGAAAAAGAGAACCACATATAATGAAACTAGTACCAATGATCCAAAAAAACCGTGCTCTTCGTTGTAAATAGAGAAAATAAAATCTGTATGGTTTTCTGGAAGATAACTAAGGGATGCTTGAGAAGATTTTTTAAACCCCTTTCCAAAAAACTGTCCCGACCCTATCGCAATTTTTGATTGAATAGCGTTATAACCTGACCCTTTTGCATCTAAATCTGGATCAATAAATGTTGTAATTCTCTTTTTTTGATACTCTTTCAACCCAAATTCGTACGTGATCGTTCCAGCAACGAGCCCAATTGCCAAAATAATCATAAATGTTTTCCATTTTAACTGACGGTAAAAAACCATAACCATAAAAATTAAAATAATCAATAACCCTGTCCCAAGATCTGGCTGGACAACAACTAACAACGAAGGAATTAGGGCAATAATTGCGGGAATAATCAAAGTTTTAAAAGTAAGAGGTACATCTGGACGTTGAGTGCTAAACCACCGACTAAGTGCAAGGACAACTGTTACCTTCATCATCTCAGACGGTTGAAACTTAAGTGGCCCAATCGCAAGCCAACGTTGAGCACCCATACCGATATGTCCAAGCAATAAAACAAGGATAAGTAATATAAGATTGAGAACATACATAATATAAGAGACTCTATACAATCCAGTTGGTTTTATAAAACTTACACCAATTCCAACAGAAATCGATGTTCCAAACCAAATTAATTGAGACTTATATAAGTTAGAAAGAACAGCTGAGTCAGAAGCATGTGTTGCAGAATAAAGATTAATAACCCCAATAAAAAAAACAGCCGCACACATCCCAAAAAAACTAAAATCATATCTTTTGATAAAATCAATCAGTGCCGACTTATTCATCTAATCCCCACTCTCTTCTTCGCTCGCTTTTATCGCGTTCTGAGCATCCTCAATCCTTTTTTTGGCAAGGTACTCTTTCTTTTCCATCTCAATAATAGCACTCTGTTTTTCAGGGTGATATTTTTTCATATACACTTGGATGATATCTCTTACAACTGGGGCGGCCGCACTAGCACCATGGCACCCGTGCTCAACAATAGAGGCAACTGCAATTTTAGGATCATCGGCCGGAGCATAACCTATAAACAACCCATGGTTTCGATATTTATACTCTTGCTCTTCACACTTATCAAAAAGTTTTTCCGCCGACATTTTTATAACCTGACTAGTTCCAGTTTTGCCGGCCATCATAATACCTTTTCCTCTGCTCCACCACCCTGTACCTTTCCGATCATTGACGACCTCGTAAAGCCCTCTCTTTACATAATCAAGAGTCTTTTGTGATAGCTTAATCTTTGAAATTTCCTCTGGAGCAAATGACTTGTGAATTTTTCCTGAATTTTCAAAAATCTCTTTTACAACATAGGGCCGATACAATGTTCCACCGTTTGCAATAACCGAATAGGCCATTACCATTTGAAGTGGGGTCGCCAAAACGTATGACTGGCCAATGATACAAGAAAGAGTCTCACCTTTTTGCCACTCTTCACCACTTCTTTTTAACTTCCACTCTTTTGTTGGAACCAGACCAGCAATCTCTCCAGGAAGAGTAATCCCTGTTTTCGATCCAAAACCGAGCATGTTTGCATACTTTGAAAGCGTATCAATATCAATTTTAGAAGCTACTTTATAAAAAAACACATCACATGACTCTCTTATTGCTTTAGTAATATTAACTTTTTGATGGCCATGTTTTTTCCAACAATGAACAACTCTTCTTCCAAGCTTAAAATAACCTGGGCACACATACTCTGTATTCTCATCAATTATCCCCTCTTCTAAAGCGGCCACCGCAGCTATCATCTTAAATGTCGAACCTGGAGGATAATGCTCTTGAATATTTCTATCTCTTAGCGGATTCAACTCATTTTCCACAAGTGATGACCAGTAATCTTTTGTCAGCTCTTTACTAAATTTAGATGGATCAAATGATGGCCGAGATACCATTGCCAAAACCTCACCGGTATGAACATCAATTGCGACGGCCCCACCCGTTTTTCCCTCTAAGGCAGTAAACGCTGCATGTTGAAGATCGTTATCTACTGTTAACCTTATATTTTCTCCAGAAATAGGATCTTTATTCTCAATCCCATCAATAATGTTTGTCCCTTCCATATAACGCTTCATTCGTCCTCTAGCATCCACTTCCACAAGCTCGTGGCCGTCTTGGCCCCTAACCTCAAGGTCTAACATCTTTTCTATTCCAGAAACTCCGATAAAATCACCGCTTTGATAACTAAATCCATCTCTTTTTCTATATGGTATTAATTTTTCTTTCGATATCTCAGAGATGTATCCTAATAAGTGAGCTCCGACCTCCCTATCATTGTATTCTCTACTAATAAAAATATTAACTTTAACACCAGGAAGTTTATAATGTTCGGTCTCAATAATTGCCACCTCTTCCGGCGTAGCATTTTTTTTGATAACAACAGGAACATAACTAGCTTGTCCACTAAATTTTTTTAACTGATTAGCAAGAGACTCCTCTGTAATCTTAAAAACCTGGGCCAACTTTTGAATCGTCTCTTTTGTATCCCTCAAGTATTGAGGAATTAACACTATATCAAATCGTGGACTATTATGAACAAGTACCTGATTATTACGATCAAAAATAACTCCCCTCGGTGCTTTCAGAATCTCTTTTCGTAACCTGTTTTGCAACGAGTACTCAGCAAACATACTCCCCTTATAAACTTGCAAATACCACAGTCTTGAAATTATAACTGCAAAACAAAAAAGAACGATGTTTCCAATTAGATCGGCACGATGCCTATGAGCTTTTACCAGGTCATCTTCATTCAGCATTACTCGGCCTCACCTAAGATATTCTGGTTTCTTTTCTTCCATAATAGTTCTAAGACATTAAAAACAACTGGGGCCAATAATGATAAAACAATACTCTCTGGTATGAATCGCCACAGTTTGTCTACAACTAAATCACTTGACCCACTTCTGATATACATAAGGATAGCAATAATCACAAACCATATCATCTGAGATATCTGGACAATTAACATCGTAGCAACTGCGTTTGAAAACTGAATAATGTCTCTAGCGTAGGAAACAATAACCGAAATAAGTACACCGGCAACCGTCCCCATCGCCCACCCTTCAATTGAGAACAGTGAATGAAAGTACTGAACAATAAAAATAATGATCGCCAAGAATGGGTTTTCAAGTTTTAAAGCAACAAAAAGAATTATTAAAATGTTTAACTGTAATCGGAATCTTTCAAGACCTACAAGCTGAGAAACTGTCGTCATAAATATCTCTGCCACTGCCAAAATAATCAACGTCAGAAACAAAGAAACGACAATATCTTGCAACCTTAATCTCATAATTAATTTCCAATACTCTCAGTGTAATCCAATGCGTTCCACTCGATTTTTTTAAGTTTTGCATCCGGAGCTGCCAACAATATTATAACCTCTTCTAAGCGATCAAAATCAACACTAGGAGTGACAAGAACTCGCTGAGTCATGTCTGAACTATCTTTTTCAATCTTCGATATAGTTCCAATTTTGATCCCCTTTGGATATAAATTCCCCATCCCTGATGTAATAACGGTATCGCCTAAAACCACTTGAGTTGTTCTGGAGATATATTTCATTTTACAAACATTGCTTGACTGGCCTTCAACAATTCCATGGGCCCTGATTCTTGAAATAGTGGCATCTACCCTATTATTGCTATCTAAAATAGTAATGACATCTGAAAAATTATCGGTAAGTCTAAAAACGTATCCTACCAACCCTTCAAATGTGACAACGGTTGCTTGAATAGTGACACCATCTGCCTTACCCTTATTTATTCTAAAAACTCTAAAATCACTCGAAGCATCGGCTGCGACGATTTGGGCCAAGACTTTCTGGCCAGAAACCGTATCACTAAAATTCAAAAAAGCCTTAAGCCGCTCATTCTCTCTTTCTAGCTCTTGATGTTGAAACAACTGGCGCTCGAGCATAGATAGCGTCTCTTTGAGCATATCATTTTCCCTGCTCGCATCAACATTGGCTAAATAATGGTCAAAGATCGATGTAAACGTAGTTTTGACGTATGTAATTCCATTTTGTACTGGTGCAAACGAATCTATAACTAACTCATCAAAAAAAGAGTTCTTCTTAACGATATATTCTTGGCGAAGTGAAACAAAAAGTGCCACTCCAACGACTACAATATTAACAGCTACAGTAACCCTTTGATCACTACTCTTAAAAAATTCCACACCATCACCTCAGATAAATTCTAACCAAAAATAAACGCAACTGCCAATAATCTTTCAAAAATTAAAAAATAAAAGTTCTACTTCCTTTCATTGACCTTCTATTTGTATAGATGTTAAATTTAACGCTAGATAATTTTTAAGGAGTTGTTTAATGGGCCTTTCCACCATTCAAAAAAAAATGTCAGGATTTCTCGTAACCGGTTTAATAGCACTAATTATTGTCTCATTTTTATTTCAGTCTTATGAATCAAGACGAGGCGGTGTCGATACTATTGCTAAAGTTGGTGGCCAACCAATAACAGTTAGCGAATATCAATCTGCATATCAGTATCACATCCAGATGTATTCAAAGTTCATGGGTGGAAAAGAGCTTTCTACTGCGCAAGTAGAAACATTTGGAATAAAAAAACAAGTAATGAGTGCTCTAATAAGCAAAGCGCTGATGATTAACCTAGGCAAAGAGCTTGGATATAATCCTGCAAAAACAGAGATCGCAAAAACCATCAAAGAGATGCCGATGTTCAAAAATGGAGAGCAGTTTGATTTTGAACGGTACAAGGCCATCTTACTACAAAACGGCTACACTCCAACAAACTATGAAACAGTTGTTGGTAGCGAGTTACTTCAAACTGGAGTTGAATCTCTTGTGAAATCATTTCCTCTTTCTGAAGCGTACATTAACGATGTAAAAAAATTCAAGGAGAGAAAAGCAAATGCAACGGTGATAACATTCACAGCAGATCAGCTTAAAAACTCTATCAAAATATCTGATGACGAAATCAAAAAATTCCTCAATGACAAAAACAATGAGACGAAGGCAAACAACCTATTCATTGATAGGAAGCAAGAATTTACAAGAGCAGAGAGTGTCAAAGTCAAGCACATCCTAATTAGAACAAGTAAGGATACAAGCGAAGAGCAGGCCCTAAAGAAGATTAATGAGTTACACAAAAAACTTACACCTCAAAATTTTGCCGCATTAGCAAAGCAATACACAGAAGATCCTTCTGGTAAAAGTAATGGAGGTGACCTCCCTCTATTTTCCAAAGGAACAATGGCAAAAGAGTTTGAAGAAAAAGCTTTTGCTATGGAAAAAGGAACAATATCTTCCCCGATTAAGACAAGTTTTGGCCACCACATAATTTATAAAGAAAACCATGTTCCTGCCGTTGGGCCAACATTTGAGCAGTTTAAAACAGTCGTCGTTACTGATTATCTTAGGAATGAGAAAAAAGGTGAGTTAGGCGAGTTAGCAAAATCTGTTTTATCAGAAATTGAGAATCTAATGAGAGATGGCAAAATAGATAAGGTTGAACTCCTAAAAAACAAATACTCCCTGAATATTGCAAAAGACCAACCAGTCAACATGCTCGACGGGATTAATGGCGTTAAAGATATCTCTTCTAAAGACCTAAAAGATCTTTTTGATCTTTCAGGAGGAAAGAATAACGTTAAAAGTTCAGCATCAGAGAGCACTTTCGCCGTCGTAAAACTCTCTCCTGCTAAAGATAAAAAAAGCGAAACTGAGAAAAGTTATGAAAAAGAGGGCCAAGAGCTCGTTATGGCAAAACAGGTTCGAGGTGATATTCTAGAAAAGCTTAAAACCAGTTTTGCAATAAAAGATTATGGCGTTATATAATTAGCGCTTACAAGGGAGAATTTCGTGGCCAATAAAAAAGATCGAGTTAAGGATAACATGCCGGGAAAATACTATGTCGATAGTAACTGTATCGCATGTAGTGCCTGTGTCATTGAAGCACCAGACCACTTTAAAATGAATGATGATGAAGGCCACGCCTTTGTCTATAACCAGCCATCATCTGATAAAGCGCTGGAAGCCTGCGAGAATGCGTTAGCAGCTTGCCCAGTTGAAGCAATTGGAAATGATGGATAAACAGATTGGAGTTTATA
>DYOQ01000058.1 GCA_020720455.1 Bdellovibrio sp. | reverse complement strand
TTAAAGACTTATTAAAAAAAACTGTGCAAGTCTGGAGCAACGAATAGAAGTTGCTTTGGAATCATTTCCAGGATGTGAGATTTTAAACTTTAGCTATTTAACCATCCCTCAGTGTACCTGTAACCCAGCACACCGCTCACCACTACACAAACTTATTCGCTAAAAAACTCTAGGTTTCTGCGATCAAGACCATTAAAGAAATACCTGTTTTATACTAAGAAGAGGCTCATTTTATATAGCTAATGATCATCGGCTTCATTTCAGTATAATTGTTTCTATTGCAGAATCTAAAGCCAGGTCAATCGCTCAGAAATAAGCATAGGACATAATTATACAGTATATCTATAGAAAAGCTGTCTAGTTTATTAAGTGGCTCAGTCCCGATCAAAATTCAGAAATTTGCCATCCTTAGCAATTATTACTCGAATCGTATTACTAGTAAGACCGTGGTGGAATTGGAAATCTGAAATTGAAATTATTTTGACCACTCACAGGATCGATGAGCCAATGATTAAACGTTGGCGATACTGCAATCTGCTGGTAACAGTTAGTATCCCCGCCATGATTGGCCCACCAAACAATAACCGCTTCAGAGTTATAGTCGGCGTTCCCTCGAATCTGAATGCTACAATTTTTCTGATTAACCCAAGTCCCATCACTTCCGTATTCGCAATTGTAAACTGTTTGAGATGGCGTTGATGTCCATTGATTTGAAGAATTACAGTTATTAATCAATACGATGCGTGAAGCACCGGGAACAGCATCATCTACTACCACATGAATTCCGTACGCATAACTGGATGCACTATTTCCATCAGTAATATGTTTCGTGGCAAACCAAATACGAATATTTTCGCCGGTTGAGGCTTTGAGGGTTATTGGGCCGTCTGCCATCGCGCCTGAAAGTGTAATTAAGCATGTCAAAATCGCTAAATATAGATTGTGCATTTTCATATTCTCCTTGTTGTTAAATGGATGATTTTAAACCATCGTCAAATATTTTTGCATTTGTAGCATACTAAAAAAAAATTGTACAGAAACTGTGTAAAATCTACTGAGCAAAACTGAGCAAAGTTTTGAATATAAAGTGCTAATGAATCTGGGCCATGCCTGTTATTTCTCAACTTTCGTGATCTTACTCAGAAAAGCTCGCCTTTTCGCGCAAGATCTATTATCTGCCAACGTTCCCGTGCAATGGCAACTTACAAACCTAGAGGCCGGGGGAGCATTTACTTATAACGAGATATTTCGGAGTTTCTGTTATGTTCCTCAAGATAGCTAATAATTCTAATAATTTCCCTTTCTTCGTCAGCAGAAAGTGTCGAACTTTTTTCTTTCATTTTTATGGCGTCACTGCCAATTATATTTTTTGTGCTCAAAAGATAAAACCATCCAGATGCTGTTGGCGTATGCCCTATAAATCTATTTTTCATGACCCTTAACATAGTTTTTATTGTGAAATAGAGATGTGTTAATCTTCATTGAGTAATATTTACAACTGTAAAATGTGAGACCTTCTTGTGTGGTATAAATAAGTATGAGTAGTTCGCCATCAAAGGATACAGTATGAAACATGTAACATTGTTTTTATCTCTTGTGATTTTTAGTTTTTCAAGTTTTTCTAGCGAATCATATAATAGCATTCGTTTCACATTAGCAGCTGATGATTTGGAAAAATATAAGCAAGAAAATGCTAGCTATGTTTTTACTGGAGCAGCTATGGCGAAAGTAAATTCAACAGAGGTTGTGGTTAAGAAGCTTTCAACGAGAGGTCAGACCTCTATTCGTGCTCCGAGGCGCTCGTTTAGTGTAAAATTAGATGATGAGGTTGTATTTAATGATGTTTCTGATGGAAGTGTTGTTACCTTTTCTTCAAAAGATTTTAAGTTAGTTAATATGTGGGAAGATAATGGGTATGTAACTGCTCAAGTAGGATACAGTTTTTTTAGAAAGTTTGATCTTTATAAATCAGCAATAAATTATGCTGAGGTTTTTATCAATGATGTCTCTCAAGGATTATACCTTGTAGTTGATAATCCAGAAACATTTGTAAAGAAAAACTTGAAGGCAGACTGCTTCTTAAGGCGAGGTTATAAAGAAAAGTATGAGATCAAACATCCAGAAAAAGTAGAAAACGAAGAGGTGTTTTCTACTTGTGAGAATGCGTATAGCGAAATTTTAAAACCTTCAGAAGAGCTAGAGGGTGAACAGCTTTATCAATACTTGTCTCAGCGAATGAATTTGGAAAATTATTTTTCATGGTTGATGATAAATACTTTGTTAGAGAGCGGTGATTATAGTGACGAGGTATTCTTTTATGCTTTTAAAAATGAAGCATCACCAAATAAGATGTATTTTGATGTGATTGCTTGGGACCCAGATGATATTTTTAACAAACCTCATTTGAGTTTAGAAAATATTTTTAGAAAGGGTAAACTAAAGAAATCACTTCTGATGTCTCTGGAGGTGAAGCTGGATCGGACTATTGATGGTGATGATTATTTTGAAAATAAGTTCGCAACTGGCCTTCTGGAATTTTTAGAAAAAGAGATGAGTGATGAATTGATCGATCAGATAGTAGATTCTGTCCGTGTTAAGGTTGCTCCATATCTTGATAATGAAAACGTAAAAGAGATGTCTAAGCTCGATAGACTTCCATCAGAAATAAGTGATATCGGTTATACTCGTGAGTATACGTTAAATCTTCTTGAGCAATATAAAGCACGAATCAAGATGAGAAAGAAAGTTTTGCTTGGGAAGATAAAAGACGGCCGTTAATTATTTACAAAAAATATTTCGGAGTAATGTGATATAATTGAATTGATATCTTTTATTATTGCTTTCATGTTAATCAAGAATACTCTTTGTGGTAAGAGTTTGGCAAAGAAGGATGGTCTCATCCTTAATTACTTGGTAAAAAGCGTTCGAAGCTAGTTCATTTTTTGATAGTATTATGCAATCAATTTTTTGTTCTCCGATCTCTTGCTTGATTTTAATAATAAAATCAAGCTTCATATCAAGAGCAATGGATTTATCATTAACGGAGTCTGTAATGATTAAGAGATCGATGTCACCACCTTTTTTGTTTACATCTGTTCTGCTGCCATATAAAAAAAGTTGAGTATTTATTTTGAAATAAATCTTAAAATTTCTAATTATACTATTTTTATATTCGGTACTGAGTCTCATTGTTAATTTATAAAATCGATTTTAAGGCAATGATGATTGGTGCCAACTGCCTAGCTGTTTCAAAAAACTTGGATAATGATTCTTCTGTGTATTCATGTGCCTCAATATTTCTGAGTTCTCTAATCTTATACCAAAGCTGTGCATTTTGGATTAGCCCTTGTTTTTCAGCGATGTTAAGAGAGTCTATTAATGTCCCATTGTATGCTGGATCTTGTATTTTTAGCACTGTTCTGAGATATTTCGATAAAAATATATCTGCCGTTCTAGAAAAACGAGATGAAAAGCTCTCCCATGTTTCTAAGTTTTCTTCCTTTAATTTAGTTGTATCACAAGATAGATTTTGTACTTTTTGATAACTGAACTCTAAATGGGCAATAGATTTTAGTAACTTTCTTTTGTGTTCACTTAGTAAATTTTCAATTTGAGATCCCATATAATAGATGGCCTTGAGAGTGGCGCACCGGAGAGGATTCGAACCTCTGACCTACCGCTTAGAAGGCGGTTGCTCTATCCAACTGAGCTACCGGTGCACAGTGATTATTTAAGATTCGACAAAGCATTAGCACTACCTGCGATTCCGCAGCAAGGGGATCGGCGAATACTTTGTCGAGAAATGAATTTAGGCATATCGATGGCCATTGTCAAGTAACTTACTTATTTATATCCTTTCTATATATGTGTAAAAAATCTATTACTTTAAATAGCTTAGAGATGTTAAAGGGACATGTAATCGGGCGGGCCCCGACACTTTTTACAGGGTCAGGAACATCGACGGTTATCCCTTTTAACGATGTTTCCAAATTGGTTTTGGTTGCTAATCTCAATATCGCTCCTTATTTAGAGTATGATGAAAAAATGAAATTATTGATAGTTCAAGGGAGTTGTTCTTGGCATGAGGCAAACTCATTCACACGGTCAAAAGGAAGATCGGTTCGGTCATATCCTACTGAAGAGTTAGCGACTGTATTGGCCGGAATAGCGACAAGTGCAACAGGTGAGAGAAGTTTTGGAAATGGGACGTTGCGAGACGATGTTGAGCAGATTGAGTACCTAGGTTTTGATGGAAAAATCCATCGACTATCGAGCGAAAAGTTATTAATTGACCATCCTATTTTTGCTGATAATAAACGTGGCAAAGAGCTGCTTAAGGTTTATCAGAAGCGTTTTGAAAATTTTTTGCAACTTAAAAATGGGCCAGTCCCAAGACTGGTTAAAGAGACAGATTTGATGGTTGGGAGTGAGGGCCAACTAGGGGTGATTACTAAAGTGTGGCTAAAAACTTCAAAGTGGGAAGATAGTTTGCATCTGTTTATTAGGTTAAATAGGTGGGAGGAGTCATTTGAACAACATCTAGAAGTTGTAAAATCTGTGAACGTCTTTAGAGATAAAATTGTTGCTTGCGAGTTTCTAGATTCAAACTCGTTAGGATTTCTCCCAGAAAATGAACGGCCAGCTATTTCTAGGGATATTATTATTTTGGAAATTAAGAGCGATTGCTTTGATGATATATACGACAATGTTATTTCAAAATTAAAGAGTGTAAGCGAGAACGATGTATTTGAAATTAGCTCAAGTAGGGCACATCAGATTAGAATGGCAGTCCCACGTTACGTGCAAGAGCATAATCAAAAACATGGGGCGTTTAAAAGTGGAACAGACGTTCAGGTGGATATTGGCCATTTTGAAAAGTTACTACATCACTATCAAAAATTTGCTAAGGCAGGAATTACGTATTTGCTCTTTGGCCATATTGGAGATAGGCATCTTCACTTTAATTTTTTAAATAGTAATGAACAACAGCTGCTATGTGACGAGCTATTTAATGAGTTGTATGCTAACTGTTTAATGTGGAATGGTTCTCCGTTTGCAGAGCATGGAATAGGGACCTTAAAACAAAAATATATAAAACCATTTCTAGAAGATGTGCATTTAAAAATGTTTGAATATTTGAAAGAAAATTTGGATCCACATAATCAATTTTTCCCAAGTGGGATTATGAATATAAAGGTTAATCTATGAGCATAAATGCGCAGATCGTTCGTGCTCAAAAAAAAGAGTTCACCTGTAGAACTAGTACCGGAGAAGAATTGATCGCACACGCTCCAAGAAAGATTTTTAGATATGAACAGATTGTTACTGGTGATCTCGTAGTTTTGGAAAAAGATAGAGATGGAGAGGTCTACTCCATCGTTAAATTGCAAGAAAGAAAAAATGAGATTTTTAGACTGAGTATTAGAGAGAAGAAAAAACGAGTCACGGCGGCCAATTGTGATCACATGTTAATAATAACATCGGCAGATTGTCCGAGTTATAAACGAGGTGTTCTTGATCGACTGTTGGTAAGAGCGGCCCAGTGGAATATTCCGGCTTCGGTTGTTTTTAATAAGATGGATTTGTTTGGTGATCTATTCGATTTTAACTTTGAGATTGATAGGTTGAACTCCATTGGTGTCGATGTTTATGCCGTTAGTTCCGTAGATGATAATGTTGATAGTTTTTATGGTGGAAAAACATTAGCTGAGTTAAAGCGGTTACTTCATGGAAAGCTGACAATTTTGCTTGGCCAGTCAGGTGTTGGTAAAAGTAAGTTGATAACTAGACTTAGCGATGGACAGGTTGAGCTCTTAAGTGGTGATGTCGCAAAAAAAACGGATAAAGGGTCTCACACTACTGCGTGGAGCGAGATCATTTCTTGCGGAAATTTTAATCTTATTGATTCACCAGGTGTTAGGTCTTTGTCGATAGATGACATCGATGCGGAAGAGTTGATAAATCTTTTTCCAGATCTGCTGCAGATCTCACTTCAGTGCAAATTTCGAGATTGTGAGCACTTGGATTCAAGTAAAGGGTGTGCCTTTGCTGAGCTTGATGAGATCTCGGATAGAGAGTGTCAGATAATTTATTCTAGACTTGAATCATTCTTAAAGCTTAAGTATGAATTAGGACGTCTTAACCACTGGGAAAGAGGTTAGACGTCAATTTATAGCTTAGGCAAAATCTACCAAAAAACAACACCTCTTCAGAAAAATTATACAATATAACTGTTGGCCCGATATGCCACAAAGAACTGTGTTAAAGAGGGATAATGGGAAAAAAAGTTTTAGATTTTGTCAAAAAGAGAGAGCAGGTAGTTGAAAAAAAGAGACGTGATTTTGAACGTCTTATGTTTGATAATTTTCTTGGTGCATACTCGGTAATAGATCGCAATGGTGCTATTTATCCAATTAAGCTAGTTGATATATCTCGCACTGGTTGTCTATTTCAAATTCAACTCAATAATGAGAATGATAATATTTTTAAAAAAGGAATGAGCTTTACTTTTAGGATGTATTTTACTCAGAAAGAGTTTATTCCTACACTGGTTACGATTAGAAATTCAAGAAAAGTTGTCGAGCAAGATGGCACTGCATATTTACATTGTGGTGCTGAGTTTGATACATCTACTTCTTCCTTTGAAGCGCTGGAAAGTTTTGTGCAGTTTTTATACAGCTTTGCAGAGCATAGTGTGGAAGATCATGGTGATGCGAAAGTCTATTTTTACTAGTTTTGTTGCTGTTGTTTTTGTCAGTGGTTGTACTGTAATTAGTAATTCTAGATTTAAGAATAGAGACCTCGATCTTTATCAAAAGGACCGAACTGTTACCCAATATTTTATGGCAGACATTCCATCTTGGGCCAATAGCTCAAGCAGTGGTGAGTGCAAAAGAGAGGTTTCTCCAAAATATTTTAATTTTAAAAGTTTGAGGGATAGTTTTTCTTTTGATTATAAAAATTCAGTGCAGTTTCAATATTTATATAATATCAAGTATCGATCGTTAATGGACCGAGTAAGATCAAGTTATTTAACTTTTGCAGATGAATCGATGTTGTTTTATGACACATTAGAGCAGATTAATTCTGGGATCTTAGCGTTTAATCCACCAAAATTTAAAACGGTCAGTTTGCTTTGGATTGATCCTTTGATAGCAAAAGAAAAAGAGAGTGTTCTTAAAAATATTTTTAATTCTAGCGAGTTCCAAACTGGGCACCCAGTATTTGTTTCGCTTTGTTTGTCTAATAAAGAGCTAGAGAGTTTTATTGAGCAAAGAGGATTATCTGACAAAAATATCAGACTGGCTTCACATGAGTTATTAACAATGTTTCTGTTAGATAATTCGTTGGGGTATGATTTTATTTTTAATCTGAGTAATCTTTTTAATGATGATCAAGAGTTGAATTTTTTTATTCCTAAGCAGATGATACCAAAAGAGTTTCAAGGTAAGTTCACAGTAAAATATGTAAAAGGAGAGTAGCGATGTACACAAAGTGTGATTACAAAGAGGATGACGTAAATAAATTGAGTGCGCTTTTTAAAACAACAATGGGTGAGTTTGAGATAGAACTTTTTCATGAAAAGTGCCCAGAGACTGTTTGGAATTTTATTAATTTAGCAGAGGGACGCCAAGAGACAAAGAAAGAGGGACCGTTTTATAATGGACTTATTTTTCACCGTGTAATTGAAGGTTTTATGATTCAAGGTGGATGTCCAAATGGAAATGGAATGGGAGGGCCGGGTTATAAGTTTAAAGATGAGTGCCGCTCTGATTTAAAACATAGCATTGAAGGAGTACTCTCTATGGCCAATGCAGGCCCTGGAACAAATGGCTCTCAGTTTTTTATCATTCTTGTACCAACTCCACATCTCGATGGAAGGCATACTGTGTTTGGTAAAGTAGTTAAAGGGATGGATATTGTTCACGAAATTGGTGTGACTCCTACTGGGCAAATGGATCGACCTGTTAAAGAGGTGAAAATTAATAGTGTTGAGATCATTCGTTCTTAATTATAAGCTGTATATTAAATCATGCCTGCAGAGATTTTATTAACTTGAATCTGCAGGTATTCATTTCCGCGAAACTTATTTATAGAAAGAGTTCCATATACAAGTATTCCGCTACCTTTGCTATTGTTGAAAATATCAAGAGGTGTTTCAACTCCCCATTTACCTACATAATTAAAACTGATTCCTTTAAATTTTTGCCGGGCCCTATTTTTATCTGAAAAGTTCCACCGAACATGGGACTCTTTCATTATTTCAAATGAGTCTAGTAGTAAATCTTTAAAGCGAAAGATTGGGCGTGGATTACCGATTCCAAATGGTTCGAACTGATCCAATCCTTTTACAAGTGATGGAGTTATATCGGAAGGGGATATTTCAAGATCAAAATAATCTTGATTAGTTCTAGTAATGAGCGGTATTTTTTTTATCGACTCTTCTAATCTTCTAGTTAGTTCAGGTAAATTAATTTCAAGCATAGAAAGGCCGGCCGCTGCTTTATGTCCTCCAAATTTTATAAAAAGATCACTACATCTATTTAGTTCTTCAAAAATATTGAGATCACCTGCGCTTCTAGCTGATCCTTTTATGACCCCTTCAATTCCTGCATGAGTAAAGCAAATAGCAGGTATTTTAAAAGCTTCAACCAGTTTTGAGGCAACAATTCCAATTACCCCTTCATGCCACTCTTTTGAGTAGACGATATTGATAGTTGGCATGAGGCCATCAAGTTTTTGGATGATCTGTTTATGGGCATCATCATAAACTTTTTTTTGAATACTCTTTCTTTCGTTATTGCAAATTTCAAGATGAGTATAAATAGGATACGCTTCGCTACCGCGATCTTCTTCTAGTGCCAAAAGTTTTAGTGCCTTATCGGGATGATCTAGTCTACCTTTTGAATTTATCATTGGGCCGATGCTAAAAGAGATTTTTTCACTTGGGACAATTCCATCGCTTGCTCTTTCTTCTGGTGTGAAAAACGGTTGAATGCCAGGGTATTTCGTATTTTTTAATTGGCCTAGGCCATGTCTTATTAATCTTAAATTTGTCTTGTCCATTTTAGCTAAATCAGCAATAGAGCCAATTGCTACAAATTGAAGTAATGGGTATAACGATGGAATAGGTGCCCCTTTTTCGATTAGATCTTTTCTTATTTGAACGGCAAGAGCAAAAGCGACGCCTACACCGGCAAGATTTTTAAAAGCGTTGTTTGTATCCTGATCTCGTCTATTTGGATTAATGATGGCAAGAGCTTCTGGCATTGCACTTGAAACATCTTGATGATGATCTGTTATGATTAGTCCAAGCCTTTTCTCTTTAGCATATGTGGCCGCTTCATTGCTGGTTATCCCGCAATCAACAGTAATGAGTAGGTTTACATTTTTATTTATCGCCTCTTCAATTGAAGAGAGGTGTAGGCCGTAACCCTCGATAAAGCGGCTTGGCTGAAATAGTAGAACCTCAGTACCAATCATTTTGAAGAAATGGTAAAGGAGGGCGCACGATGTGCTACCATCGACATCGTAATCACCATAGATTCCTATTTTTTTGTTATCATTAATGGCAGTGATAATTATGTTGCTGGCCTTTTTAAGGTCAAGGAGGAGTTCAAAATCGGGAATAGATTTTAAATCCCAAGAGAAAAAATCGGTCATTTCAGTATGACAAAAACCTCTGTTAATAAGTAGTCTAGTTAAGGTCGGGTGCAATCTTTCAATATTTATCTCTTGGTACATTATCGAAAAATATCATGTCCGATTCAAATTTACCAAAGAACATTGAGACCGATTATGATATCAGACTCGTCTAAGTCCTCAACTTTAGAAAAAAGCTGATCAAACTCCTCGGAATTTTTAGCATGGATTTTCCCAAAGTAGTTTGAGGGCATAAATGACTTGTTGCAAGAGGGGCATCTTTTAAGCTCTGTCGGTGAGTCTGAAATTTTTCCGCAGCAATGACATTTCTTAACGATTAATTTTTTTTCCGAACTAGTTTTAATTTTGTCATGCAGGCCAATTTTCATAAATCCTCTTATGAAATTTCTCACGACATCTCTATCGACAAATATTGAGTAATGATTAGCTTTTTTTAGGCAAATATTGCCTGAAAATTAAAAAAGACGGATAGAGTTATTCAACTACTGTCCGTCTCTTGGGGGAACTCTTTACAATTAATTAAATCTGTAACTGTTTACACTTAGGGGACTTCTGTTTTGCCATAATCCATCTTGAGGAGTGAATCGTTGGCTTGCAATATCATAGTAGTTGCCTAGAGAGTTATTTTCTCCCATGCCCATTGAACTACCACTACTGTTGCCGTAGTAGTTATTTACTACAGATGGCCCATAATTTGGAGTTAGTAATCCATAATCTCGATTCCCTAGCATAGAGAAGGAGTTATTGTTTCCTTGCATACCCGTATTCTCTCTTGGAGAGTAGATTTTTTCAGGTATTTGCATAATGATTGGCTGCTGACTCTTGTTCATGTTTGAGATCATCATCATCATCATTGCAAGCATGGTATCATTACTGTTTCCGTTATTAGCTGGAGCTTGCGCTACTTGATTGTTCCTTGGTAATAACTTTTTCCAAGGTTCGAAGAACTCATCGACTTTCTTTAGTACCTTGTCAGTTACATCACCAGTGATATTGGATGCTACTTTATTAGAGTCTTCTAATTTTCTCTCTAGATCGTTTAGTTGATCTTTCATTAATTTATTTGCTTCAAGTTGCTCACAGTAGACCTCTTCAAGCATCGCTTCTTTCTTACTCTTGTTTGGAGCTGTTTCTTCTTTTTTATTTTCAGCAACGTTAGGTTTATCTGCTTTTGCTGTTGTCGCAAGATTTAGAGTTGAAGTGCCATTTCTACCTGCACCAAGTTTTTCTTCGTCACTTAAGTTTTCGGCCATGATCATTTCGGTGTCGTGGAAGCTTACCGCTTCTTCCTTTGGTTTTTTTGGTTCTTCCTGCTTTTCTTCTTGAACAGCACTAGGAAGTACTGAACGATCGGCCCCAAGTTTTTCTTCGTCACTTAAGTTTTGGGCCATGATCATCTCAGTGTCGACAATTTTCTGTTCGGTACTTTTTTGTGGCTTAGTTGTCTCCGAAATAATTATTTGATCCAAACTGTTTTCTAGCTCTCTGACTTTTTCTTTTATAATTGCAAGATCTACGGCCAAAGCTTCATCGTTACTTTTTTTTAAATTTGCTGCTAGTTCAATAAAATATTTTTCTGAGTTCTCGGCCTTTTCCAGCTTTTCAGTTGCTTTTTCAAGCTCGCCTGGAGTTGGCCCTTCACTTTTTTTAAGTTCTGCAAGGCCAATGGTTAGTAAGTCTTTATTGTATGTTGCAAGACCAGTAAAATTATCAATACTATCAATAATTGTTTTATCAATTTCAGTTTTATCGCTAGTGATTTTACTCATACTTGTTTGAGAAGTAGCGATTTCTTGTTTGAAATCTTCATCTTTCTTTTTAGTCTCTTCAAGTTTGGAAGTTGCCGTTTCGATACCTAATTCTATCACTTCAGCTTTAGTTCTCAGCGTTTCTTTTCTTTTTTTAGAACAAATCGCCTCTAGTTGACACTCATCTAATTCAAGTTTTAGATTCCTTAGTTTCGGCAAATCAATACTATTCTTATTATTAAGAGCTGTTTGTTGTTGAATAAGTTCCTCTTTTATAACCTCTCGCTGTGCATATAATGATTCGACTTGTTTGCTTATCTCTTTTTCTTGCTCAATCAAATCGAATTTTTTTTGAAATAGTTCAGTAAGAGTAGTACCCGCATCTTGTGTTGGGCCCGCGGGCGCCCGACCTTCAAGTTCTTCTGCCATCACACTTAGCGATGTGATGAGCATAAAAACAAATGCCCATTGTGTTAGTTTCATTTTTCCCTCCCAGAAAATCAGCAACACACTAGTGTCACTAAATTAAACATAAAAATTCTAAAACTTTGTTTACAAGAAATGTGCCAACATCTTAAAACATTCGATTTGATGTGTTTCTTTGACAGGCGCTTTTAAGTTTTAAGTGGTTATAAATGTAGTGTAAAAAACTTATGCATTTTCACGAGAGGTTTAATTGTTGAAAAGTTTTTATACATTGTTCAGTTGTATATTATTTATACAATTATAGAGAAAGAGCAGGATCACCAAAAAAGGTTGCTTCCCACATTACCCATCTTGCTTCATTGTGATCAATGTAAATTAAAAGATCTTCTTTAGATTTTTGGTGAGCAGCTCCAAATGCTAAATTAAACTCTTTGCTTAACACACGGTCAACAAAGAATCGGTTGAGTATTTGAGAGGTGCCTGGAGTATTCGAGGCATCATAATCAGGATCTTCTGGGCCAAGTCCATAGTTAGAGTTAGCAATAGCTGCAAAAGGGCCATTGGCAGCATTAATCCAAGATTGAACAAAATTGCCACTACCTACAAAATAACCAGGGAAACACCCTTGTGTATAATAGAAAAAGGGAAGTGAGTTACTAAGAGTAGACGTGCTTGGGTACATTCTCATGTTGTAATTTGTTGACGAGTGGCCAAGGTGGTTAATAAAGAGAAAATTATTTTGATTAATGGATTTTTTTGCTTGAGTAGAACTCCATGATGAACTGTTTGTATCGTAGAGTTTACTGATCATCCAATTTTCATCAAATCCTTTTGTCGTAAAACCGTGATCAGTAATGGTTCCAATAAGTTTGTCCATATAGTCGCCACCGGTTAGTTTTAACTCAGCAAAAAGTTCCTCACCAAGAAGCAAAACGTTTTTTGATCTATTTTGTAGTTGATATCCTAGCAACGTTTTTTTAACTATGTTTGATAATTCGCTACTGTTTTGAACGGGCCAGCGGCCAACTGTTAATTCACATAAAAAATCTAGATCATTCCCGTTTTCTCCATCCGTATTCTCTCCCCAAACACGATTGTTGTTTGAATTAAATGAACCATCTAAGCATGAGTAGTAAAAATCAGTTGCGATACTCTCTTCTACAACCTTCCACTTTCCAGTATAAGCTTTAACTTTCCCATAAAAACGTCTAAGTGGGATTGTTCCACCTATTTCTGATGTGTCACCAACAAGTAAGAGGTACTTTGGATTAAACTGAACGTATTCGTTTTTTAAAAAATTTCTTAATTTTTCTGCACGATCTTTTCCAACTTGATTACTCTCTACTGCTTTTTCGTCAACAATTTTAATTTTTAAGTGACGTGTTCCTTCAAGAAAATTTTTAAAATCGTTCAGTGAGTTTGGCCCTGTGTATGAGATTAGCTTGCTAGAGGTGACAATTAAATAATCGTAATGTTTAGGATTTTCTCTTGCTGTTACGAATTGCCCAAGGTTTTTAGTATATGAAGGAAGTTCCTTCTGTGATAATGAGTCAACAAAACTAGAGATTTCTTGAGTGTGATTTAGAAGATTTGTATTGTAGATAAAACTTTCTTCGCCATTTGCTTGGTATTTAATTTTAACATTGATTCGATGTGAGAGGATAATTCGTCTATCTGGAGTGATATATACAGGATGTATTTTAGCGATAAGCACGTTGTATCCATGATACTTTTGAACTGAGAAGAAAGTTGTGGGTGTAGGGTAATCGTTATTAGTTTCAAACGTCGAAAAGTCAACTTCTTCATTAAGTAAAGCTTTAGACATCGAGTAAGGAGTCTGAGGATGAGCTAGCTCCAAATTTTTTACACTTAAAAGTTCTTCTTCCTCTGATCTATTAACTTCGAGATTCACAAACTTACTGCCATAAGGAAGAAGTATTTTGATCAGTTGAAACGGTAGAATAGGTTTAAGTGGGTCGATTGATTGAGGTAGTCCATCGAGTTCAATTGATTGAAAAAAATTTTTATCGATGATTTTTGCGTTCCCAAAGCGGTAATCGTATGTAGTAGTTTTGGCAGAAAGAACGGTTATGATAAAACAAGAGAGAAAAAATGTTACTATTTTCAAGCTGAATCTCCAATATTCCATAAAAAATCCTGATAATCATTATCTAGGTTTGTCAGTAATAAAGTCAACACGAAAAGAAAGATTCCCTAGCGATGAGAATGATAGTGTGTTAAAAGCAAAAACTGTAATTAGGATTGATTTTAACTATTCGTTAAGGTTGTGTGAGATTGTTAAGTAGAATATATATAGAAATATCTAATATCTGTAATCTTCAGTGTAGTTTTTGCCCTAAAGTTTTAAGTGATAAAAAAGTCATGGGCCTAGTTGAGTTTGAAGAAATTATTAAGCAGGTGGTGCCAATTGCAAAAGAGGTTTGTCTTCATTTGATGGGAGAACCACTTGCTCATCCAAATTTTCTAGAGATCCTAGATTTATGCGAAAAGTATCATGCTAAAATTCAACTTACAACCAATGGTATTTTGCTTAAAAAATATGAAGAGAGATTGTTACAATCTTCTTGTTTACGCCAGATCAATTTTTCTTTGCAAGCATTTCAAGACAATTTTCCAAACAAAAAAATAGAAAATTATTTGCTACCAATTCTTAGTTTTGCCAAGAGTGCAAACGAAAAGAAACCTGATCTTTATATTAACTTGCGACTATGGAATCATGATGGTTCTAGTGTAAATAATGAAGATATTTATGCCTGCATAGAAAAACAGTTATCACTTGTTATTAATAAAAATATTGAAGTTGGGGCGATAAAATCGAAACGTATTTGGAATCGGCTTTACTTACATTTCGATTCTCGTTTTACCTGGCCATCATTTGATAATGAGTTTCAAGGCAGTAAAGGTAAATGTCATGGTGTAATCGATCACATTGGTATCCATGCGGATGGATCGGTCTCTCCATGTTGTCTTGATAAAGACGCAATAATCAATCTTGGCAACTGCCTAGAAGATGAGCTCTCAAATATTTTGAGTAGTAAAAGAGTGGTTGTGATGAGAGATGGCCTTCGCAATGGAATTCTCGTTGAAAAGCTATGTCAGCACTGTACATATATTAATCGATTCTCTAAATAACAGATCGTTTCGCGCGTGACGAAAAACCTGAAACTGAGTTGGTATATGTAAAAAATTAACTCGCTCTTAGTTTACCAATATACTCCACTATGTTTTTGCTGGTTGTGACACTATATATGTTCACTTGATTGCCTACTTTTTTTGTATATTCACTAGGTATATAATTGTAGATAGCTATCTGTATAGATTATAACAATATCTTAGCATTTTGTTAATTCATCGGATATCCAAAAGGCAGTAAAAGAAGAGTATTATGCGATGATTAAAAAGGCCAATAAACTTGCTAAGCAAAAAGCAGAAACTGCAAAGACTAAAGAGTATACGATCTGGGCGGCAGCGGCCATAGCAGCTGGCGGTGGTAAGACGTCAGAAGAAGAGAAGGATAAAAAGTTAGACGATGATAAAAAAGAGTTGAAGGCAAATGATGCAGGAACTAAGGCCGCCAGTGCTAATAATACTGCAAGGGCCACTGGATGTGTGGTGGATGATAAAAATGGAGCAGGAGGAGTTTCTGTAGATACAGGGTGTAACTGTCTGGCAACTAATAGTTGTACTACGGCAGGACAGATCGATCCTGCAATCTCCAATATGGGGTTTGGTAGGGGGAATCGCTTATCGGAAGCAGTCGCTACTACGATAGATGATAGTAACTTAATCAGGCAAAAAAGAAAGAAGAAAAAGATGATGGCGCATTCTATGATAATAAAGGTAAAAACTCCAAAAACAGAAATAAGATGCGGGTGGGCGGATTTGGTATGAAGGGTAGTGGTGATAGTAATAAAAAGTTGGATGCTTCAAAAGAGCTTCAAAAATACAACGTTAAAACCAACGATATAAATACAGACTCAGAAGTTTCTATTTTTAAGCAGCTAAGTACTCGCTATAAGCAGACCGCTTATAAGTTGCTTTTTAAAAAGAAGGAAGATGAAGAAGCAAAAGAGGGAAAGGAAGCGGAAGTTAAAAAACAGGTACGGTAATTATGAAAATCTTCTTGTCACGACAACTTTTCGTTGCACTACTACTGCTAAACTGCTTGAGCACTTTAGCGATAACTCCAAATGAATATGTAAAGTGTCTTCGTGTTATAGATGATAAGTTACTAGCTGAAAGTAGCAATGTTGGAAGAAAACAACTATCTTTAGCTGATATTGAACAGGTGCTACAGCAAAATGTTATTGCCAATAAAATTTACACAGTAGTAGTTTCAAAAGATAAAATCCATAGTGGTGAAAATCTAGAATCATTAACAAATGAAGTTAATACAGTTAGTGGAACGATAAGATTTAATATTGATGGTGTAGCAGACATTGCAGGAGTAAGTAATGGAGCTAGCGATTCAAATGTAGCTGAAACGATAAAGCGAGCTATTGAAGAAACAGTTCCAGATATTAAAACACGTATAGCAACGACAGAACTAAGCAATCTCCATCCTAGGATGAGAAGTCAGGCATTAGCAAGAGTAGAGCAAAAATTTTTGGATAATTCCGATAAGTTTATTTTTATAAATGAAACAAAACCGGCCACTTTAGCAATCAATGAGCTTATGCCTGGAAACACGTACACTGTTCTTACGACTGATGATGGAAAAATTGTCATCGGAAAAAACATTTTAGGTTTCGGTTTTGAGCCAAAATTTGGAGGGCCAGCATCACACTTAACGCTTTTAAATACTGTTAAATCTGCAGGTGTTAAAATCTCGAAAGATGCCCACTGGTCTGATGGTGCTGGCGTAATTCGCTTCAATGTAGATGGAACTATCGATATATCTGGGTACAGTCATAGAACTATTAGCACAGAAGCTGCCAGTATAATTGAACAAAGTTTAAGAGATATTATTCCTGATGCTAATATAAGAAGAACAGGAAACTTAATTGAAACACTACCAACAATTGTAGATGATGTTGTTTCCGTAAAATCTCGACAAAGTATAGAGCTGGCCAAGCTTGAACAAGATCTCATTAATGTAAATGATAAAATAGTGTTCATTGATGGAACAGTTCAAAAAAATATTACTGCTGGTGAGTTAGCACCTGGGAACTCATATACACTAATGATGTCAGGAGATCGCATCGTTATAGGTAAAAATATCCTTGGCGACAACAATATCGTTGGTGGGCCCCGTTCTCATATGACACTTTATGAGACATTGAAAAAACTTGGCCTAGAGGTAGATGCTATAAATTGGGATAAAAGTGCAGGTGCTATCAGATTTAATGTTGATGGGACTATTGATATCTCTGGATATAATTCTACACGTAGAAGTGAGATTGTCTCTGCGAATATAGAAAAAAAGATAAAAAAAATATTACCTGACGTAAAGACACGAACGACAAAAGATCCGCTTTCAGAGTTTTCGGAAATTTCTGAAATTGTAGACAAGCGAACCGTCGAGTTGATACAGGTTGAAGATGCATTTAGAAAAGCAAAAGCAAAAGATAATCTAATCTTTATTGATGGCCCGGCCCAAACGAGTATTGCAAAAGGTGAGTTAAAGCCAGGTAATACTTATACTATAATGACGGTTAATGATAAGTTGGTGATCGGAAAAAATATACCAGGAGAAGAGGGGATTATTGGTGGCCCTAAATCTCACGTGACACTGTATGAGACACTAAATAACCTTGGATACAAGCTTGGTTTCTATGATTGGCAAGCTACTGGTGGGACATTGAGATTTAATTATGATGGAACAATTGATATATCTGGTTTTAATACTGAAATGAAGAGTGGGCAGGGCGCTAGGAGAATCAGTCAATATGTAAAAGATATTATGCCAGAAGCAAAGATCAGGCTTACTGGTGACACCATTCAGTCGCTACCTCCGCTACAATAATTTTTAATTATGCATCGGCACCTGCAAACCCCAGCAATTTGAGTGTATTTTAATGTAAAAAAAAGAGCGGGGCCATTGCTGACTCCGCTCTCCCATTATTTCTAAAATTTTATGCACAAACAGAATTTACTAATCTAGATTATAAACCAAATAATCCACCTAATTCTTGAATTATACCATCAATTTTAACTTCACCTGTACCAATTCTTCCAGAAACGCTATTTGACTCAACTTTTTCACACTCC
>DYOQ01000011.1:53265-58836 GCA_020720455.1 Bdellovibrio sp. | reverse complement strand
AAAGCTAGGCCAATCAATGAGTGCAAAGAATCAGGCAAGCAAATTGAATACACTCAACACTTATATGATGTTAGTAAAATGATAGATATTGGAACCCTCGTTTCTAATATTTCACATGAGCTAAGAAATATGGCGGCTGTCATATCAGGTTATAGCGATTACTTAAGTGATGCTATTAACGAAAACTCACTAACATCAAATGACCCCAATGTGAAGAAATCAATTAGTGCTATTAGTGAGACAACGCGCCGAATTCTGTCAACGATTGATGATCTATATCTATTTTCGAGTCGACCACTAAAAGATGACGAGCTTGAACGTATAAACATCGGTGAACTCGTTGAAAAACTTATTACATTTCATTCTAAAAAATTTAACGATGTAGTTGTAAAACACGAATGTAAGCTAGACGATAAACACAACAACGTCTTATGTAAACAGTTCCAAATTAAAAGAGCAATATTTCATTTGCTAAAAAATGCATATGAGTCCTTTGACCGAAACATAAAAAATGATACTAACATAATAAATATCACAACAAAAGTTGATGGTGGCCACGTCAAAATATCTATTAGCGATACCGGGACAGGTATTGACAAATCAATTGTGCCAAAAATATTTAACCCTTTTTTTACAACCAAGCAAAAAAATGCTCACTTGGGACTTGGTTTAAGTATTTCGCATGATCTAATTACAAAAAATGCCGGAACTTTAATATATGATCAAAACGAGAAGCTTACAACTTTTAGACTTACTTTTCCACTTGTTGAAAAAGAAATGGAATAAAACAAGATGAACGTTATAATCTCTGAACCATCTGGAAAATATTCTACTTTGTTAAAAACACATTTAACAGCAAGAGGGTGTAACGTTGAAATGTGTGGCAATGGCAAAAGTGCCCAGTTAATGATCAACAAGAAGAAGTACGAACTTTTAGTGATCGATCTTGAAACAAAAAATAATAGTGCTATCGAGGTAATTAGATATTTTAGAATTCAATATACTTCTGTAAGAATTTTTCTAACCATGAATGGCCGAGAAGCACTCGAAGAGATTGGGTGTACAGAGGCTGCATTTTATGAATTAGGCGTTAGTAAAATATTATACAAACCGTATGGGGAAAAAGAGCTAGACAAACTTCTTGATGATGATTTTTCTTTACTGGTCACAACAAGCAAGTTTGCCGGAGAAGCCTCATTCAACGTTAATGCAGAAGTGACGCTTAGAGATGATCTTTTTACCCGAATACCTGCTGATGATTTTTTTTCTGGAAACCGTGCCCCTTTTGATCTGTATATTAGAATAAATCCTAATAGGTACATTATGCTCTTTAAGAGAGGTGATCAAATATCCCTTGGAAGATTGAAATGGTACAGAGACGAAAAGAAGCTAGATTTTTTATATTTCAAAACAAAGGATAGATCGAAGTATGTTCAATATATGAATTTGCTCGCAGAAAAACTACTTCGAGTTCCTGGGAAAAACTTAGTCCAAAAAGTAACAGTGGTTAAAAACCTGACCGAAAAATTTATTGAGGATATTTATAAAGAGGGCATCCAACCTCAACTAGTAGACGAGGGTATTAAAATTTGTGAAAACATTCACAGCATGATTACCAAAGAGAAAAAGCTTTTCAAGCTCGCATCAAAAATGCATGACAAATACCCGACTATTTATTCCCACTCCTTTTTAGTCGTCTTTTTTTCTACAATGACATGTAAGGCACTTGACTGGAGCTCGCCATACACAATGCAAAAAGTATCGCTCGGGGCAATGTTGCATGATATTGGAAAAGTCAACATTGACCCATATATCATGTCCCTAAAAATTGGGGAGCTAAGCAAGGTACAGTTTGAGGAGTACAAAAAACACCCAGAAGCTGGTGTGGAGCTTGTCGGTAACTTCAAGCTAGTTACAGGTGAAGTGAAACAGATAATACATCAACACCACGAGTTAGCAGATGGCTCAGGATTCCCACAGGGAATTTCTGGAAATAGAATATTTTTACCTGCTCAAGTAGTAGGAATAGTAGATAAGATAGCTAGGGTGATGGCCGAAAGAAAAGTTAACGCAATAGATGGTCTCAAAATTTTTTTTAGTGATCATGAAAACGTCAACAGGTATAATAGAGATGTCGTAAAAGCTTTTATTTCATGTTTTACAGACACTCGCGTGGGGTTTTAATGCCGCAACTTTATACAATTTGCTATCTTGGAACAGATGATGTGTTTTATGATGATCTTATAAAATATTATAACTATATGGCATCAGTAAAGCAGAACATGGCGTTTGATTACTCTCGCTTTGATGTCACGATTGAATACGGTATAGAAACCTTTCTAGCGAAATGTGACGACACTCCGCCAGATCTCACGTTCATTGATTTTTATAATATGGTAGAAGACAACACAAGAATCTGTGATATTTCTCACATGATGCTTACCTTGAAAAAATCCTACTACTTCAACACGATTGCATTTGTTGGGCTTTTTGCAACCAAAGATGATCTTTTTAAACATAGCTACATGTTTTCATACGGGATGTGTTACTCATATATAAAACGTGACACCAGTGAGGGAACGGTCTTTCGAGACCCTGCGTACATAGGCCTTGGAATCGGATTAAGATTTGAAACCTTCGCAGTAGCTCCTGATATCGATCTCTTTTATAAACTAGGGGCCATCGCTTCCGTTCCAGGTTTTGCAATTAATGCAATCGATATAGAAACAGATTTATCTATTGAACCATCGTTCGATATGATTGTGAAATTTTTCTTTTTTCCTGATTTTAATATTGAAAAATTTCCAATTTTAATTAAAAACCACGGAGAGAGAACGTATGATCATGTTCATCGATACGTATTGGAAATACCTTATCACAACAAGCTAAAAGCAATCACTGATGACGTTGTGCCATTTTACAACGACACAATGGATACTTGGATCGAAAATAGCTCGCTTACTTTTGATGACAAACTAGAAACAATTCTGATTATAGACGGTGACGAGCTACCGCCGCTTGAAATTTATAAGCTCAAAAGGTCATGCAAGTACAACATAGAAAGAAGAACATACGTCGCTCACTGTAATGATTCAATCTACAATCTTCGGCCATCAATAATTTTTTTCAACATGGATGATGACGAAGAAAACAAAAAAGGTAAAGAGATCCCATCAAATAATACAAACATGTTCTTTCAGATTATAAATGCCATTAAGTTGATAAATGATTATGTGCCAATCATTATTCTATTTAACTCACCATCGACCTCCACGGCCCTACAAAAAGCGTACGGATATACGGCCTTACTAGCACATAAAGAACATATCTCCATTGACCCAATTGCTATGCTTCTTGCGATCAGCAGCAAGAAACAATCTGCTAATTCCAAAAGGAAAATTTACTACCCATTCAAGCTTTGCGACATTAGACGAAAAGCACTTGTCAAAGAAGAGATACTGATTACGAGCTTAACAGAACATGAAATAACATTTGCTTCAAAAAAAGAGTATCCTTGCTTCACCACATTCCAAATTGATGTTCCAGTTGATGCTTTCATTACAATAGTTGAACCAACACACGAGCTAAAATTTGTTAAAAATAATTTCCACTACATGGCATTTATTCATGGTGTTGACGAACAAGACCTCTCCTATCTTCGTAAGTTTGTAAATAAGATTATCTTTGAGCCTCTCGAGGAGTTTGTCAGGATCGGTGTTGAAGAAGATGAAGAAGAAGCTCTTGAAAAAGAGTTTGAGCTTCAAGAAGAGCTCCTGTTCACTCCAGATAACATCATAAAAAAAGAAGAGGAACTGGTACCTGAGAAAGAAAAAAAAGTTCGAATTAGAAAAGCAAAAAATAGAACAAGCTCCTTCAAAGGAAAGAGCAAACTATAGGCGGTATTTATGACAGAAAGAAAAGATTTACATCTATTAATTGTTGACGATGAAAAGCACATTCTAGAGATTCTTAGTCTCCTTCTAAGCAAGCACTTCACTAAAATAACTACCGCGATGAATGGTAAAGAGGGCCTCGAAAAAATAACTCAACATAGTGACATCAAATGTGTACTCTCTGACATACGAATGCCAATTATGGATGGAATATCTTTTATCAAAGAAGTAAGGGCCAAAGGTAACGATGTACCATTTATCTTTTTTACCGGACATGGAACTGATCCACTAATGATTGAAGCCACGAAGTACGGAGCATTTGATTTCATCAGCAAACCAAACTTTAAGAGTCTTGAGCAAGTTATACTTAATGCCACAAAGGAGAGCGGTGAGGCGGACGATTTAGTAAAAAGTTTTGAGAATATTAAAAAATAATACACGCTTTGCTTACATAGTGTTTTGGATTATACATGGGAAAGAAATCAATATGCCTTCAACTCAGTTTACCATAGGGCAACTAATACTGACCGGTGAATCACAATCGCTAGAATTTAAAACTAGCTTTGATAAAACTACTATTGAGACACTAGTTGCTTTTGCCAATACACAAGGTGGAACAATATTGATAGGCGTTAGCAATCATGCTGAAGCGGTTGGGGTAACATTAGGTAAAGAAACACTTAATGATTGGCTTGGGCAAATTAAATCAACAACCAGTCCAACTCTTATTCCAGAAATTTCTGCTACAAGGTTAGACAACAAAAATATTGTAATAATACGAATTGGCGAATTTCCAGTTAAACCGGTTAGCACAAGGGGTAAATACTTTAAGCGCGTATCGAGTTCAAATCACCAACTTGGCCTAGAAGAAATAGCAAATCTTTATATGCAATCACTACAGCTTTCATGGGACTCATACGAAGCACCTAATACGTCTATTGAATCTTTGTCCTTAACGAAAATCAATCGCTTCATTGACAGGGTAAATAGTAGTGATCGTTTTACTCTTGAAAATAATCCAATAAACGCTTTAAAAAAATTAAAATATATAACTAGCAATGGTCGGCCGACATGGGCATCTCTGCTTCTCTTTGCTAGCGAACCGATTAGACACCATGTTCACATTGGACGCTTCAAAACTCCAAGTATGATTATTGACGACCGACAAATCACTGACACTCTTTTTGAAGCAGTCGAACAGTCAATGAAGTTTATAATTTCACATATAAGTGTTGCATTTGAGTTTGACGGTAGTCCACAGCGCAGAGAACGCTTTGCATACCCACTACCAGCGTTGCGCGAAGCCTTGCTTAATGCAATCGTACATCGCGATTATACCAACCCGTCTGATATTCAGATTAAAATTTTTGATAATAGCATTACTTTTTTTAACCCAGGAAAACTCTATGGAGGGCTAACAACACAAGATCTTGAAACGGACACATATCAATCTTACCTTCGCAACAAATTAATTGCAGAATCTTTCTACTTAACAAACAATATAGAAAAATACGGTAGTGGTTTTATTCGAATACGAAATGCTCTACGTGATTATCCAGAAGTTAATTTCACCATGAAAGAAATTGGAAATGGGTTTTTATTAACCTTTTCAATTTCGGAACAAGGTTCGGAACAAGGTTCGGAACAAGGTTCGGAACAAGGTTCGGAACAAGGTTCG
>DYOQ01000011.1:47561-53165 GCA_020720455.1 Bdellovibrio sp. | reverse complement strand
AGGTTCGGAACAAGGTTCGGAACAAGGTTCGGAACAAGGTTCGGAACAAGGTTCGGAACAAGGTTCGAAAAAGACATCAGAACAAATTTTAGATCTACTAGAACAATCACCATCTCTAACGGCCATAGAAATGGCGACACATCTTGAAATCACTCCGCGTGCAGTTGAGAAACATATTAACAATCTTAAAAAAACTAAGAAAATAATCCGTGTTGGACCAAACCGAGGTGGCCACTGGAAAGTTATTAAAAAATAATAGGAACCTAATTCACACTTTCGACGGCAAGAAATGGAATGTCATATCTATACTGATTTACCCATTTTTCACTTAAACAGGCATGGCCACCTTTTCCCCAACCTACACCCCAACTGTTTGCCGTGATAAAACACACCTCACCTTCATTTAGTGTTTGAGGAATCTTCATATATCCAACGAGGAGGATTGCGTGGCCAGAACCATGTGCTTTAGCAGAGACACCGTTGGCCTCTTTTGAAAGTATCACACCATTATTATTATAAAAATTGGGAGAGAGCTTAAACCCAGCTATAACAGGGGAACCATCATCCAGAGATTTTATAATCCCAGTCATATTTTTCACTTGTTGAAAACTTCTGACCTTAAACTTTCCATTAAAACATCCACCATTAAGCGGTATCTGTGTCTCATTGTTTGTTAGTTGATCCTTTGAATATGGACAAGAATCCTCTGTCGGAATATCAGGGGTTGGGGCCTCCTTTGATTTTTCTAGGGCCGGTAGACCCCATGATCCCTTGTTTGAGCAAGGACTACTTTGACAAGTAGGCTTGCTAGCATAGTAAATATATTGATCAGACAAACGCTCTTGCTTACCATTTTGAGCAAGTGAAATTTCTATTGCTCTTGTCGAAGCAAATGCACTACACGTCGCTCTTTTTCCCTGATCTTTTACTTCAGCAAAAAAAGCACCAGGGACAACGACAGCATCACTTCCTGTATATCTGATACTCAGTTTGCTTTTACTTTTAACAATACTGGTTTTATCATCTTGAGAAAATGAACCAAGATCAACTAAGTTTTCCTTATACGCTGGCAATCTCTTTTTAAACATTTTTTTATCTTCTATCCACTTATTCATCATCTCTTTTTTTTCTTCTATCCACTTATCATTCTCTTGCAAGCTCTTTTTTTGCCAGGCCGATTGTTCATTAATTTTTTGTGTCATCCAATCATCATTTCCACCACGCTTAACAACTCCCTCCTTCACACCAGGAATATTCCCATTAACCTTCTCAGGTTTGGGTGGAGTATATGTTTCACGTTCACCATTATCAATTAACTCATTCTTCTCTCTCGTTCTTTTTCCCTTATACTCTTTAATTGGTGTTAGTTTTGGTATTGGTGTTAGTATTGGTGTTGGTGTAAGAACAGGATTTAATACTGGAACTGGAGTTATGACAATCTCTTCCTTTTGGGCCCAAAATGTTTTAGGAACACCATAATCTTTAATAAATGTCGCTTGAATCTCTCCTAGCACTACTTCTTTATACAACTGCTCTTGCGCAAGAGTATAAAAAGAAAAACAACCAACCGCAAAACAGATTATCTTTTTCTTCATAACTTACTTACCACGTAAATCTACGTTAACTAACTGACGCTTACCTTCGGCAACCGTTAATTTTTTGTACTCACGAGTTACATCACCATTACTTCCAACAAACTTATATGAAATAGAATAATTGCCTGGTGATAATTGAACGCTGCTCATTCTTATTGTATGCGGTAGAGTTAACCAGAAACGCAAATCTGCTTCTTCGCTAGCTGCTATCGCTTTGTTTGAACCGGCATACATACCAGCAGCGATCAACTCTCCTGCAATACCAGGCGTCTTTTTAACAACAGCATATGCTGCCGCAAGCGCTGCGATATGTTTTATCGCAACCCGAAGTCCAATCTTTGCATACGTACTTGCAATTTTGTTATCTAGTGTTTGATATGCAATATCTGAAACTGGATCAATAATTGATGTTTCGGCACGCTTAATCTCTTTACCATTCTCATCTTTTATAACTATTTCAATATTACTAGTAACGTTTTTAGATTCAACTGACGGTAGCTCAAATGTAATACTTGGCGCAGTTCCCGCTGAAGCTTTTAACATTTTGCTAGTAAAACCCAAAATGCCATTATCAACTGGTAACACCGTTACTGGAATCTTGAAGTCAATTTTCTTGACTATTTTTTCTGCAACATAACCTTGCTCAACAATAAAAGTTACATTATCTTTTTTTCCGCTCTTAAACATTTCAAGTTTTTTATTTATATAAGAGATTAGCGATTTAGCATAATCAGTACTAGCAACATACTCTGACATGACAGTCTCAGTTGGTAACGTCGCTAATTTTTTGTAATCAGATTTAAATTTATCTGCTTTTAAATTAAACACTGGATACAAATTATAATTTTGAAAAAGAATCTTTTTTGCATCTTTATACAGATTAAGCGCAACCTGATCATCAGTGGCAGTATTAAACTGTTCATGAATAAATGCACCAAAAACCCTTGCTGCTAAATCGAACTTGTATGTAGACTCACCGGCCATAACAGCATGATAGCTATCAAGCAATGAGTTCCATTCAAGAAGTACAGACCTAGCAGCAAAAAGGTGTTGTTTTATCTCTTTATCTGAGAGCTGTTTTTCTGAGACAGTACTCTCTTGAAATTTACCATCAGCTCCTTTAGCTTTTTTCACAAACGACTCGTAAACGCCCTTCTGATAAAGAAGATAATGGTTTAACGCTTGATAAAAACGAATAAGTGAACGCTCATAGATCTCACCATAATAATTATCAACATTTTCATTTACGACCGCTGAAGCAGCTTTTTTACTCATACTAACAGTAAACAACTTATCAGAAAGTTCTTTTGCGTCATCAAAATATTTCAATGATTGATAATAACTACCCTCAATATGCTTAAGGGTACCTAGCTCCAACATTTTAAGTAGCTTATTTCGTTCCTCTGGATAAAAACTTTCACTCTCAACAAGTTTAACCGCAGTCACAATATCACTCGTTTTTAGCGACGCTTTAAGATCACCATGGGCCTTCCTTCCACTAGAAGCACACCCAACTAAGGCCAAAAGAAAAAAAGCTACAGAAATATTTTTTAAAACGCTAATCATTTATTACCACCCTGTTGATGATTGTTCTGAATACTTATTAACCTTTGATCTTGTTCTTAATACTTCAATCCCTTTTTCAAGGTCTGTCATTCTCATGTTAACAGAATATTCCTTAATGGTTTTGCCATCTCTTGATTTTGGGTCCATTCTTACTGCACCAAAAACTAATAAATCTGCGCCCGATTGTTTACCAATACTCTTCGCCTCTTTTGGATCGACCATTCCATCATTTTGATACTGAATCTCTTTTAATAGTTTCTCTCTTGCAGCAGCATCAATTAGAACAAAACTTCCTGCCGCAGAGAACTCATTTAATAATTCATCGTTTAAATCATCAATTGGAAAATATGGCTCAGAGGTTACATTTTGAACTTCACTAATAAAAATTTTAGGGGTTCCTTTAAACCTTGCTAGAAATTTTTGAAATCCTTTATGTTGTTCAATCTGTTTTAAAATATCTTTCACTGTAATTTCAGTATCTCTTGCAACCCACTTATCTGTAATCTCCATGGCCTTTTCATCTGATTCATCAGACGAAACACGCTTAGCTTTAAAGCTACCACATCCAACTACTAGCGTTGAAAGCACCAATAACGACACTACCATTTTAAACTTCATAATTTCTCCTATTCAATGTTTAATTGCATTAAGTTTTCTTTTAAATAACCTTTAATCTTCTCTTCCGCTTTTGCATACGCTTGAGAATAATTCCTACCTGTTTCCTGTGCAGTAAAGTTCAAATGACCTGTTTCAACTTTACTACTATTTTTAGCAGAAAGATTGATGATAATATCAAACTTTTCAAAACCATCAACATTCATATGCTTTTTATCTGCAACAATATCTCCTGTTACAGTATGGGTAGCATACTTGCTTCGTTCTTTCCCTGTAGTGACTTTATAACCAGCTTCTGTCAGCAACGTAACCAGTAATGACTCAACAGGTTTTGGCTCATCTTCATCCAAATAGACATGAGCAATTATTTTTCCTAGAACATCTCTCTTATTCTTAAAAATTTGCTCGAACGTTATCTTAGAGTGAATCGTCCCACCAGACAAAAACTCATAATTCTTTGCCAAGCTCTCTCTCTTGATAAATGCCTTTTCTGCTTTTACCACAGTTGAGCCACTTGAATCTTTCATATAAGCGTCTATTTCATTATCAAGCTTTGTAATTTCAGTCTTAAAACCTTTTGCGGCCTTCTTTTTGTCAATGAGTGCAAGCGCATAAAAATTTAGCTTATCCTCGTGATGCTTTTTAATCTCGACTCCATCTAGTGCCATTTGAGTTGTCTCTATTATCTCTTCAGAGAGATCATCCGAAACGCTACTTCCGACAGCTTCAAGCTTAGACTTAAATGTTGCAGAAATTTTATTCTGAAAAATTTTTGCTAATTCGGCCCTAGCATTTACCTCTGCTTGTATTCTCGAATCGCCAGTCCCGACTGCACAAAGTTCACCGGAAGAGCACCCCTTTGAAACATCTGATAACCAAGAAGGGGTTTCTGCTTTTACATAACCGATCATTAACAAACTAATTGCCAAAAATCCTAATTTAAAAACGCTCATATCAACTCCGGTAATTATTCAGCTTCTGTAGCTTCGACCTCGACCTTCTTATCATGTTCAGAAAATTTCTTCTCAACATCTTTTAATGCATCATCTGTTTTCTTCTTAACCTCTGGGTCAGCAAGGCCATTTAGCAATTTATCCGTCGCACTTTTTACCGCTTTCTCTAAGCTCTTTTTACTCATTTTTACTAAGGCATAACAAGCAAATTTTTTCATATCTTCAGAGGCACCAAGTTCTATCTTATAACTTCTCTCTTCCCAGTACGTCTGAAATACACTTGCTCCAATTACAAATGCTTGTGCTTCTGTTGCAAGTTGCTCTTGCATATATTGTGTTACATCGTCATCATCACCTTGAGTCGCTTCACTGTATGAATTTTTCATAAACTGGGCAATTTCTTGAGCGATTCTCGCTGTGGCCCTTGCTTCAGCAGATCTTAGGCATAGTCTTTTATTTGTATGATTAGATTCATTAACGAAATATCTATGAGTTTTCTTATCCGCACCAGTATCCCAAGAAGCTGGATCTTCAACCCACTCCGGAAACACGTCTGAGGAAGCACCAACAATAACATATTCATGTTTATACTCTCTTTTAGCCTCTGGGACAGGCACACTCTTCTTTGATGAACTACACCCATACACTGCTAGTAACCCAACCAATAAAAAAACGCTTGTCAATTTCATGTAACCTCCAAAAAATTTTTATTACAAACTATCTTCAAAAATTATTCCACCGATCTTCCATATCTTCAGATCGTTTTTTCCAATTTGCCGCATTCTCTTTTTTATACATGTCCCATACTTTTTCAAGAGCTGACATTAACGCTGGATCATGCTCTAAGCTTCCATCCTTCTCTTCTACTTCTACTT
>DYOQ01000011.1:13088-47461 GCA_020720455.1 Bdellovibrio sp. | reverse complement strand
CTTCTACTTCTACTTTCCAATTAATTTTATCCTCGAAACCTAGTTGGCGAGCCTCAATCACCTCTCCCTTGACGTTAGTCATACTTGAACTGTTTTTTTCAACAATCAACGTATGCTCTGCATCTCCACCTTGTTCAAAAGCAACGGAGCCACTTTCAACAGACAAGACGGAGTTTTTATTTTTATCACCGACATGAGCAAAAAAACGAGTACCTCTAACACCCAATGAGGCCGTAGGCGTCTTAATCTTCATTTTCCCAAATGAGGTTTGACTAATTTTTTCTCTTGCAAAGTTAATAACAACAGTTCCAACTTTCATATCAGCACTCATCACATCCTTATCGCTCAGATCAATTCTAAGTTCACTTTTTGGTGCTATTTTATATGTTGATGCTTTAGAGTTTATCACGACAAGACTTCGTCTCTCCGTTGAAATAATATCTCCATTATTAACCACCATTCCTTGTTTTACCTCTAGCGTCTCTTTTCCGCGCCTAATTTTTGCAACACCTTTAACAAGAGCAACCTTCGTTAAAGCAACATCATCTGTAGCATTTAAAAAAAACGAGAATAATAAACAGAATAATAATATTGTTTTCAATACGAAACTTCTCCTACATTAGCAAACAAACATCTTCACATTCTATACCTAGAAAACCTATTTGCAACACAAATTGTACTCAGCAAGTTATCCACGACCTACTCTTTTTGTTGATTATTTATTCTGTATGTGCAATCAGCTCATTAAAATATTTTGACCTGTATTTAAAATTATTACTATAAGCAGTGTGTCCAATTCCATACTCACTATTTTCACTCTTTTTAAGTAGTTCCATAAAATATAACTTCGCATCATCAGTGATACTTATGCTATTAATAACCATTTCTGGTGATGTATGTGATTCACTTTCTTTAACACAAAAAATTAATTTATACAGAACTGGATAGTTAAACCCATCTTTTTTTAATATCTGACAGAGATTAGCAACTTCTTTTGACACCTCTTTTGAATACCCTTTTTTCTTAAGCAAAAAGAACAGAAGCATTATAAAAACGAATAACAATGATACTTGCAAAGTAGTGACAAGTGAACCTCCTACGTTATTCCACCTTTCAAAAACAGGACCTAGGAGATTTAATTTTTCTTCTCTTGGTGGCACCACAATTTGCATTGCTGCAGCCACTATCGGCGTCACATTAACGATAGGTGAAGTATCTTCATTTTTATTTTCTACACTCCCTGTACCAATAGCGCTAATTCCGGGGATCTCAATCTTCTGAGTTTCATACTGATTCGTATTTGGATTAAAGAACGATTGAGTAATTATTCTATCTTGAATCGCAAATGGCCCTCTCGCCATAAAGGTCTGAGTAAACACTCTTTCACCTTTTCCATTTTCAATCTCTCTGGTCTCGCTTTCGTTATCAAAAGATTCAAGCTGTTTATCTGAATATAAAACTGGTGGCTCATAATTATCAAGCAAACCGCTTCCTGCAACACTTAACTTGATATCTACTGGCTCTCCAACTATTGTTTTACGTTTGGGGACATCCACAGAAAACTTAAAATCACCAACAAGCCCTGTAAAATCACTCGGCATACCTTCTGATGGCAACTCTTTAACATCAATCTCTAATGGCCTACTACTCACATCAGTACTTTTCTCTCTGTGCCCTGAATACATAGATGCACCAACCAAATCTCTATATCTAACAGCTATCCCAAGAGAATCAATTGTGATTTTTTTTGCAACCTCAGGATAGAGTATCGCCGAATACTTAATACCTTTCCTGTACACGGTTCCAGCCAAATTGACTGTTTGTGATGGAACATTATCCACGTTGATATTTTTCTTTAGAAATTTATTAAACTTAGGAAATTTTTTAATATCATAAAGAGAAATGTGAACACTGTTATATAAATAATAATCAACCCTAACACCTTCTCCCTTGTATACGCTATCTTTCTCAATCTCTGCTTGAACAAAAATATTTTGCAACCTTGGCAACTCTTTTAGTACATCGATATTTACTGTCGGATAATCCAGCACCTTAGTTCCATCGACAATTTTAATATCGCTTATAAAAGTTTGACCAACCCCACTTGGAATCATCAAAAACTTTACCACAACATCTCTTCTAGTCACTATCTTACCGTTAACAACTTGGCCATTTACTGAAACACTATTCTTTAATCTCTCAATAACCTCTAGCTTTGGAGATGGCCTAAACCTAACATCGAGGGCCTTATCTGTAATATTTTTAATTCTAAAAGTAATCTCAAACTGCTGGCCCTCAACAATTAACTTAGGAGAGATTTCATGTTCTACTTCAAAAGCGCAAGCATGTTTTACGATACAAAAAATAACAATTAATATGCAAAAGAGGTTTCTCATTACCAATCCCTTTTCTCTGTTTTATTCGATTTTCGATCAATTAATGTACTCATATATTTTCTCTGAATATTTCTATCCTCATCTATCAAACTTTTTAATACTGCAGGTGTTTTAACCATTTTCCTAGCTTGATCCATTTCTTTCTCTAGCTGCTCATCTTTCGTATTTTCTTTTTCTTGCTTGTCTTTCTTTTTATCTTCTTTTTTTTCGTCCTTATCATTGTTTTTATTTTGCGAAGACTTATTGTTAGGTTTTTCTGACTGCCCATCACCACCATCTTTTTTATTCTCTTTATTTCCTTTACTCTCTTTGTTTTTATTTTTGTTTTTGTCTTTGTCTTTGTCTTTGTCTTGAGACTCCGCCCTTTGCCTTGCCACGGCCAACAACAAGTTAACCCTAGATTTTTTCAAAATATCAACTAACTCCTCAGAAGATTTAAGTTCATTCTGAAATTCTAAAAACTCTTTTGCAGATGCTTTAATATTCTTATCTGCAATCAATGCTGTGGCCCTATTAAACCTTACCTCATTACTCTCTGTAAGAAACACTCCTCCTCGATTTTCAGTATACAAAGTTACTGCCTCTTTGGTTTTTCCTTCTTTTAAAAAAAACTCTGCCAACTTATTTTTTTCGCTTTTATTAATCTTATTTGACTTAAGGAGATTCAAAAGATCATTTCTGACATCCTCTTCTACACTAAACGCAGGCAGGGTGGTTAGCACAAAAACTAATCCTGCGGCCATAATCTTGAGCGGATTAATAAACTTTAGAAGCATAGAAAAGACATAGAGCACCACTCCGATAAAAATAAAATAGTATGAATAAACATCTCTAATATAAATCTCTCTGTCTGATATTTTAGATTTAAAGCTTTGTTGAAAAAAATTATAAACTTCATCGACTGCTAAATTTGAACTATTAACAATCCAGTATTTATAATTTAAGTTTCCTGTAAATATTTTATCAATATTACCTTCGCCAAGTTTTGTGATAACCTCATTTCCTTTAAATGTTTTATATTTTTTCAACACGTCAAACTCATCACGGATAGGGATTCTTGAACCGTCTCGTGTGCCAATCCCAACTAAACCCACATTTATTTGATCTAATACTTCTACTGGCCGGCCAATCTCTTGGTCTTCAACATCAGTAAATAATAAAACATTAGTCCCAACATCTATTCCAGATGTTTTTATATAACCAAGCGTTTCTCTAATGGAGAGCTTCAAATTTGTTCCACCTTGAACAATTTCCAATTTCGATAGCGCTTTCAACCTTGCATTTATCAAATCAACATCTGTAGTAAATGGAATAACAACATTAGCTGTTTCAGAAAAAATCACAACTGCTATTTTATGTCCTACAGCTCTTTTTACAAAGATCTGTGCCATGATCAAAGCTTTTTCAAAACGATTAGGCCGGACATCTTCGGCCAGCATACTTTCAGAAACATCAATCATCAAAACCGTTTTTTGTTCCGGTATTTGAGCATTGATTTTTTTTTCTTCTCCTCTAATATCTAGAGCTGAAACCATCATTAGCATAATGCCGGACAAAAATAATAATGTCGCAAGATAACTATGAAACCGTCTTGAATAAAACCAGTGTTGTTTAACCCATCTAACGTATCTGATATCATATACTAAGACATACAACGAAATAAGCGCAAACAGTCCAATTACAGCATATAGATAAGAAGTATTCATGATAATCATATCACGGCCTCTTTTGTTATTATCCGTCTCGACAATTCTGCAAACACTAGCATCACAAGTCCAAATATCAAATACTTTAAGTAGTGTTCCTTATACACTACCATCCCCTCTACATTTATCTTTGTTCTTTCAAGCTTTTCAATTTCCCTCATAACATCACTCAAAGCTTTTTCATCTTTAGCAACGTAGTGCTTACCACCTGTCACCTCTGACATTTTCTTTAACACTTCAAAATCAACACTACCACCTGGAATTGTCTGATACATTAACACTCCCCCAGTCAAATTTTTTGGAACCGGTATTTTAGCATCATCATCACCGCCAACCCCAATCGTGTAAACCTTTATGTTATTTTCTTTTGCTTTCTCCGCTGCCTCTGCCGGCGTTAACATTCCAATATTGCTAACACCGTCAGTAAGCAAAATTATAATTTTACTCTTTGCTATTGAATGCAAACCCCTTCCAACAGCTAACCCAACAGCATCTCCAATATTCGTCCCGGCCCCTAAAAACCCAGGATTAATTTGACCAACTACATGAGTAATTAACTCCATGTCAGTAGTGAGAGGCAAAAGCGTAAACGCTTTTTCCGAAAATATTATGATTCCTATTCTGTCCTTAGGTCTTAGCTTAATAAAATCTAGAATCCTATCTTTTGAGACCTCAAGTCTGTTTGGAGTAAAATCAGTTGCCAGCATTGACCTTGAAACATCAACAACAAAAGTGACATCATTAACTTCAATATCATTCTTAACAAAACCCTGCGGAGTTCTCGGGCCCATCATTGCAAAAGTAATAAGCAACCACCCGACACTTCCCATTACAAAAAACAGCAACCGTCTAATAACAAGACGTTTACCAATAACACGCTTAGAAACAATTAACTGCCCTCGCTTGAACCAATTCCAATATTCGGCGCTCCACACGAGCAGAGCAACTGCCCCAACAACTATAAAAAATGTGTGAACAAACTCATACTCTTTCAAGTTGTTTTCCAAGGTGATGACATTTTTCACTCAGTAGAGCGGTTGCGCTCTCGCTCCACTCTCTGACATATAAAACTTCTTCGATACATTTAAGTAACTCATTAGCATCTTGATCATCTTTAAGATATGGTATCCAACACTCTTTCTGTAAATATACCTGTTCAATGGAACCCCTTTGACGTTCGACAAATAAAATATTTTTTGCAGTTTCAAATAATAACTCCTGCATTTTCAGCTCTCTTTTCTGGGTCTTTCTCTTAATCAACAACTTGCATAGCACTACTAACAATAGTCCGATTAAGATTATCAGTAAGATAATCACTACCATGGATGGCCGAAACTCATTTTGAACAGATTGCTCTAAAATATAAAAATCTTTTTCTTTCACTAATCCCTGAATATTCATCTTGATTTTCTGATATATAACGTCAACATTTCGTCCATTAACCAAAACAGTTTCAGGAGCGCCATCTTTACGAGAACCCAGAATAATTGCAACAACATTTATCTCTAACACTTCTTGATTATTTACTGAAAAAGATGACGACAATACTTCTGTAACATAAATAGAATCAATCTCATTCTGGTCAACAAGACTTACAAACTTTTGCATTTCACGTTCAGCTACTGGCCAAACTTGAACCACTAGATGGGCCACATCTCCTGGAACGAAATCAACACTCTTACCGTTATGCGTTTTAATTTGAAATTGTAACTCACTGCTTGCATTTAATGATTGGCCAACAACCAACAAAAGCATAAACATGAACAATAAAAGAAGTGCCTGTCTAAGCATCAGATCATCTCCTTTACAAACTCTTCGAGGTAACGTTCATCGAGATGAAGTCTCTTAATTTTTTTTTCAATGTCACCTTCCTTACGATGAGTTTGGAGCATACATACTCTCTCTTGACGACATTTAAACTTTCCCTTTCCAATAGGTTTTTTAGTGATAATCGAATATGGCATTTTATCTGCGTAATCTAGTGGTGACTGAACTTGAAAACAGTGAACATTACTTCTAATAGCAATTCTTTTTAAAAAAGTGTCATCAACAAAATTATTAAAGTCAGAGAAAATAACAACCTCTCTTCGTCTTTCAAGATGTTTTAAAACACTTGCAATCAACTCTTTATCCGCGACATACTCATTATATTTTCTACCAATATTGATTTTACCATTTGATAACATTAGGCCATCTGCCTCTAATGCAGAAATCAAAGAGATAACACCTGTTTCACCAGATGCTCTTTTTAAAGAAATTATTTTATCAGAAATAATTACTGCATGAACATAATCGCTACTCTCTTTGGCCAACAAATACAAAAGACAACAGAGCTCTACCGAAGCTTGTAATTTAGAGACACCCTTATGGCCAATCAACATCGTTTCTGTGGCATCAATCAAAACCACAATTTCGACATTTCTTTCCTCATCAAATGTTTTAATATATGGCTGACTAGTTTTGGCCAAAATTTTCCAGTCTATGAACCTTACATCGTCCCCGTGCGAATAGATCTGATGCTCTTTAAACTGAAGGCCAGTTCCTTTAAATTTTGATTTAAGCATTCCAATTGAAAAAGAATTTGAATTCTTAAAAATTGTATTTTTAATTTGAGCAACAGTTCTCTCAACGCTTTTTAGATCCATTGCTACACCATCTGTTTTGCCACCTTAATTACAACATCTTTAGTATTTATTTTATCTACCATTGCTTCATAAGTTAATAATACTCGGTGGGCCAGGACATCTGGCACTACTCTAACTATCTGTTCTGGTGAAACAAAATCCTTACCATCCATATATGCCATAAACTTACCTAAACGATAGAGCCATATTGATGCTCGAGGAGAAGCCCCTGCTAAAATTACACCGTCATGCTCTTTAGGAAAAAATTTAGTCCCAGGTCTCGTTGCGTGGACTATTCGTATAATCAAATCTTTAATTTTTTCATCTACATAAACTTTTTCTACCTCTTCTTGCATTTGTAAAATATCATCAGTAGAAATAAGTGGAGTCAAAGACCCAAGAGGATTACTTTTTAGGCCAAGCACATTTTTCTCAGCAGAAAAATCAGGGTAATCGACCACAACTTTCATCATAAATCTATCCATCTGAGCTTCAGGAAGCGGATAAGTACCCTCTTGATCAATTGGATTCTGTGTAGCTAAAACAACAAACGGACTTGTAAGCTTGTGACTATTCTCACCTATGGTAACTTGTTTTTCGGCCATTGCTTCAAGAAGTGCTGCTTGCACTTTGGCCGGTGATCTATTTATCTCATCGGCCAAAAGTATTTGAGTGAAAATTGGCCCGAACTTAGTTGAAAACTGTTCCGTCTTTTGACTATAAATCATTGTCCCAAGTAAATCTGATGGAAGCAAGTCTGGAGTAAACTGTATTCTTTTAAACGAAAGATCGCACAACTTGCTCATTACTGATACACTCATTGTCTTTCCTAGTCCCGGCATCCCTTCAATCAAGACATGGCCCTCACATACTAACGCTGCCAATATTGATTCAAGCATTTTATTTTGGCCAAACACAACTTTTTTTGCTTCTGCTAAAACCCGATTTGCTTTTTCAATACACTCAATACCCATAGACACCTTTACTTTGTTCCAATAATCGGAACCGATAACTATTTCAATATACAACTAGTATAGATGATGAAGAAATTGTCACAATAATGGGAAAGATTGAATCAGCGTTTAACAGTAAGAATAGATGAGAATTCGTCAATTAACCTAGTAATATTATCAATCTCTTTTTTAAAGATTGAATCAAGGGCCATAACAAAGTTTGACCTTTTTGTTTTGCCATCTTGCTTTTCGAGATAAAATAAAACAGAAGCTAGCTCATCATAGTGGTAATTACTAACCACATACCCAGATGTTCCTTCTGATAAATAAGGGATCGTCGTGTACTTTAAATAGTCCTGAACTGGCCTACTTGCTAAAACATCTTCAAGTGGAATTAAAGATATTTTTTGAGAAATATTAACAAACCATTTCCCACTGTTTTCACCAACTCCATGTAAAAGATCTAAGTAATTATAAAAACCTCTAATCGTACTAAGAAATTTCTCAATCACTGCTGGCTTATTTTTACTCAAACTCAAAACAAAATCTAAACCTTTAAAGTTATCTCTTGGCCCTAATAATATATTCCTTACCATAGAGTAGATGCCATTTAGAACAACATAATAACTATCACGAGCATCTCTACTAGCAAGTAACTTCTCTTTTAAAAATTTAAATATATTATTTAATGGCCTAACAACATCTATCAACGGAACATCCTGTGGAAACAATTTTTGCACAACTGGCCACAGTGATACAACTAAATCAATACTATCAAACATTGAGAAAAGATCATTACTCTCATAGCTACTATTATTTGAATTTACTCCGTAAACATCTGACTCACTTCCAAGATACGTAGAAACAACAGCGACATTACCAACAGTCTCCTCAACCAATCTTAAATCGTTATAACTTAAACCACTTAACCAATCAATCAAAGCATCGACAATGCTATCACCATGTTGATTGGTAGTTGCTAGAATATTGTCAACTATAGACTCAACCCTCTCTTTTGTTGTTGCCACAGGAAAATTGGCAAGCAACCGGTCACTTACTCTTAGGAATTGTTTACTATTAATAAAATTTTTAAACTCTTCATTTGTCCGACCAACTCTGTCATGCAAAAACCTACCAATATTCGTCATTCCTCCAATGCTTGCAATGTTTGTAATAATCTGGCCATTGTGCCTTTCTAATTCTTCTTGTGTATATGGTAGTAATCTTGGCATTCTTACATCTTTACCTGAAGATGATACAGCACACACTAAAAGAGATTGCATCATCTTACCTTTTTCAAACTCTCTCTCAATATCCATCAGTCCAGGAAAAGAACTAATCGCATTCTTTGCCATTCTGACTTCATCTTTACTTAACCACCTACCACAAAACTTAACACTCTTACATTTCTTTAAAAGGCCTAGTTTCGCTTCCGACGTTCCGACATAATCATCACTGGAAGCAATGGCATTCATATATGACGAACCGAGGTAATTCCGATCAAAACCAACCTCTCGAACTGTAGTTTCAACTCGCTCAAGCGTAGAAAGTGTATACTGTTTAGTTCTTATTCCATCATCCTCTTCTCTACTTCTGTTGTCATCTTCCGAAGCATACTCAACTATTTTTCTATTTTCTGGCAGAGATTTATCCAGCGACACATAAAACATCTCTGCTAACTCTTTAAGTGACACTCGGAAATTTTCTGCCTTCTTAAATTTGACATTGTATGGAACTTCAATCCCAGAACCAGGAATCATCGCCTGCAATAGCTGTCCTGCAAAGCTACTGTTATCATTTTCAAAATCAACTTTGATTTTCTTCAAAATATTTCTAGTCACTATCTTTATCGTTCTAGCGTCAGGACAGACAGTTCCAGCTTTTCCTCCAGAGACACCAGTTTCCAAAAACTGATTACAAGAATATTTTGGGTCATACTCATATTGACTTTGGACAGAAGCACTCTCTTTAACATACTTACCATAATCACCCAAAACCTTTCCACCGCTACCAATCACATCAACAATCTTAGAATAGTTTTCATCTTTAACAAATTCCGAAAGAAGTGACACTCTAAATTGTGCGTGGTTACTTGGGAGCTCTTGAAGAAGCTGTGAAAAAATGGAAATAGCGCTATCATATAAACCAACCTGCCCACTACCACCAAGCTCGTATAAATGAAACTGAACTGACTCAACGAGATATCTTAGTCCACCATCTCCATCAGTTTTTAAAGCATCATCAAGTAATTTAACAATGCCAACGAAATTATTAATCATCCTCGGAGCAATGATCCCTGAATCATCTAAAAAATGCCCCCTGACATTTTCACTCGTTGTTAATCTCTTAATTTTTGTAAAATCTTTATTAATATAGTTTAACCAGAATAACACTGTAAAAGCGAACTCATCTGATTCTATGTTTAAACACTGATCAGGAAGTCCCACTATCGCATCTTGTAACGTCAAACCTTTTGACGATATTTCTGTAATACATTTAGATTTCTTCTTAGCTTCCTCGTTCGATCCAAAACTAAAATCAAATTTAAATTTCTGATCCGTCATTTTATCTTTATAATTCGAAATAAAACCTGAATTGTCTTCTACGTTAAAGCCGGAACCTGTATTCTTAGATATTATCTCGATAACCTTTAAAATCTGATCCCTAGAATAGAACCTTCTAAAATCATTTAAAACATCTTGTCCTTTCAGGCTTTCGATAAAAGTTTTTGCAGCATCGTATGTCTTATTTATACTGGTCTCATCTCCAACTAAATTTTTGGCAATTTGAGGAAGTGATCCCGCAAAAAGATCAAGCAAGTTTGTATAAAACTTTAACAATTCAACTGTATTAATATCATTACTAAAATGTCTATCTATAAAATTAAGCAGGTACTCCTGCTCATCTTTATCATAAAAATGCCACAGCTTTGCCGCTGAACTAAGCTCGGCCACACTTTCCAATTCTGTTGCCGACATAAAGATAGTAGCAAACGCATCAAAACTCTCTACACCAAACCCTTTAAATACGGCCAGTAGTTCATCAAACATGCGAGGTGAATTATGGATAATTACTGTATTAAGTCTGTTTAATTTAGAAAAAATATCCTTTGCAAAGAAATCTAAAAGATAAAGCTTATCTATGTTGTTATTTCTGTTTTCACCCAATGAAAAATATAAGATCATCCTAGATAAATCAAAGAAAAGATCCTCTTCCATAAACTTATTTAATCTATTAATTAAATTAAACATATTAACAGAATGTACTCTACCATCCTCATTAATTTTCCTCTTAATATCCACATAGCTTGGACAAAATGATGATGCCGTCACTAGTTGTGACATTTGTCCTAGCAAAAACTCGTAAAAATCATCCTTGTTTTCATAAACAATTTTTTCAACATAGTTTTCTAACTGATTTTTAAAGTTTATAGAAATGATAAGGTCATCTCTGACGCTTTTAAATTCACAAGTAACATCATCATTATATTTACTATTGATTACTTTAAAATCATTTTCCATTGTAGGATATTCCTCCACAGGGAACATGATTAACCTCTTTACAACATCACTAGTCACTTCCTCTTGTTTAAACCACTTGCTAATCCATGGAAGATCGTCACCTGCCTTGGTAAATAGCATTGCCCGCTGAATAAAGTTTCTATCAAGATTTGTTATGCCGCCATCTATTACTTTCTCAGCGACCTCATCTATAAGCTCTTTTCTAACCGTCCGAAAATTTTCCCCACCCAAATCATCCGCCAAAATTTTATTGTATTCATTTTTGTATGAATCAATATTTGCTGAAACAGCTTTATTAATTCCTTTAAAAAATCCACTTAAGTTTTTCGTTGTTACATCATCTATATTAATAATTTTAAATACGTCAATGATCTCTTTTTTGCTTAACCTCTTATCTTGTTTGTCCTTGGGGCAACTTTCGACACCATCATCTGCACAAGAAAAGATCTTTGCAAGAGCGTCGAAAAAATTAACCTCATTAAGAGCAGAAATTACTGTCCCTAAATCATCGAGACCATTTTCTTTATCGAGGTCTCTAATATATTTAAACAAAAGGTCACGTTTTTTTACATTAGCTTTGTTAAACAACTCATTATTAATTGGCATAAACAGATGGTTCCACTTGGCTTCGCCAATTTGTTTGATCGCCTCAAAAAAATGAGGTAACCCCTCAGGGCCCTTGTCCCACCCCTTACACAAAAACATTGATAAAACTGCTTGATAAGAGAGTGCCTTATTAAAAACTAATTCTGAGTAGACAAGACAAGCGTTCCCTTTGGTTACATCTTCGATTTTTCTCTGATCATTATCACTAGCAATCTCTGGAACACTTTGACCAAAGCATCCAAATAAAAAAATAGTTCCAAATATTAATAATCTATTTATCAAACTTCTTACTATTTCCCTCACTCATCCTTTGAATGTACTTAAATGCCGATCCATCGTTCACTGTGTGATTTGAAAAAACCATTGTGCTCTTATCACTGGTTTCATTGCTATTACTTTTAAATTTTTCTGGACTATTAATTCTTTGAGTTACATCTTGAACAAGTCTCACAGGCAACCCATACGCAGACACTTTTTTATACTCTAACGTCTGCTTTATACTGGTCGTATGAATTCCAGCATTAATTCTGACATCCATATCGTCTATTACAATTTTATTTTCTGACCACTCTTTTTTACTCATAGAGAATGATACCGTTTTAACGCCAGTTGGGCCCACCGCTCTTAGAGAATTCAATTTTCCGCTATCTCCAAAAATCAATGTAACCTCTGACACATCATTCATATTCGTACTATCAACACCCTTAACTATTGCATCTTTTCCATCTTTTGTTGAGGTAAATTTATAACTTCTAAACTCATCAGAAAGTTTCTTCGGAAAAAGGATATCAAGCTTTCCTAGAATCACTGCTGACAATTCAACTTTTAGCTCTTGAAAGCCTTCTGGTAGTCCAACAACTTCGACCATCGCCTTTCCCGGAAAAACCCAATATAGCTTAAAAGAGACGTCGCTTAGTTTGTTCTTCGCAATTCTTTCTTTAATTTTTTCTGTCAATCCTAGTATTCTAACCTCACAAGTCATATCCCGAAGGCCAATGTCATGTGGTTTATAAAAAAGTCCATCAAACAGATCTATCGCGTCTGCTTTTCCTAGCGTCAAATCTTCATTAACATTCGCCCAAACAGAACCTGAAATTAGTAGTGCAAAAATAGATGTTAGAATTTTTCTCATTTTACAATCTCCATAATCTATACATTCTATAAATTATAGCTTGACTGCAGAGGATGTAAAAACTATTTCTTTCCATGATCGGTTATACAAGACTCTTATCTGTTTTGCCCTCTTGTATGTAATTTTTCCGGCATTTCCTGTCACTCCTTTTACATCTTTCACTTTTGCATAGATTAAATTGATCTCATCAGAGCTAATTCCAGAATAATCTCTAATAATTGAGCCAACTAGTGTAAAAATTTCATGGAGATTAATATTTGTTGTGTGTTTTAAAATCAAGTGAGCACCCTTATCTCCATCCATGTGAAACCATGTGTCATCTGGCGATGCCCACCTGCTTCTAATAAAATCATTGGCGCAAGCATCTTTTCCTACTGCACACTTCACTCCTAAAAAATTAAAGTAATCTACTTTTTCGCTCTTAATACTAGACGATTCATCTCCACTACTGCGAATAATAACTTTCTCTTTTGACCAAACTGGCCCAACTATCTTTGGAGATTTGTACTCAGGCCTGACTCCACCTATGTATTCTTGGCACTCCTTCAGCGCTTCCTTGTACCGCTCTTTTAACAAAGCTTCTGCTTTTTTAAACCCTTTAACTTTCCCATATAAATAATCAATTCGTTGATGGGTATTCCATTTTCGTCGAAATTTAAAACAGACTTCAGATATCGTTAGCTCAACTGGAAGCTCAGCTTCGTAATTTAAATTTTTAATGTACTCAACTATCTCTTTCCATTTTTTAACTCGATCCAAATCATCTCTGATTTTTTCTATCTTGCGCTCAAACCTTTTTTTCTTTCTGCCATTAATCAATACGGTACTGGTAAGTTCATCCAGTTTTTTATAATACTCTGCCAAGAAATCTACCTCTTGGATTTGGTGTTTGTCGCTAGTTTGATCATCTCTTCCGATAGAGTCAAAAATATCTCCAAACTCAATTTCAACATCACTTGGAACCGTACTACCTTTACTTTCCCACGATTTAAACAGCAACCTGTTTTTTTCATTATCTTCTGTTAGATTAGAAAAATATAACGATCTTCCTTTCCAAAAAAAATAACATTTTCCATGGATCTCACTGTTTTTATATTCCAATGATACAATTCGGTCTTTATCATCACTAACAACATTTACAAGAAGAGACCCTTTTACATATTTCCTTAGATATTCTAAAAAATGATCTCTAATTCTAAATTTAGAATCGGGCACTATGTCCCCATGCCAGAAACCTTCATAACCACCTCCTCGACCGAGATAAAGGTGTACCGTTTGGCCTGGATACCGTACAACCAAACAAATTAAATGTGCTGTAGAATATATTTTTTGAACCTGCCCCTTACTAGATTTATCTCCGCAAACTAAGGTATGATATTTCTGGACACTATGTTGAATTGTTAATAAGTTCTGTATCATGACGACAACCTTGCTACCATCAAACAATAAATCAAGAGAGACTCTCATTCTACTTGAATGGGAGCAAATTGTTAGAATTATTTCTTCATATGCTAATTTATCTTCTGCAAAAAAAGAACTCGAGAAACATCCTATTGTTAAAGATTTTGAAACTATCAATGCATCTATGGATGGCCTTAGCTCAATTACAGCTCTTCCTGAAACTTCTTTCGATTCATTAGTAACAAACTTGCGAGCTATTACTTTTGATTACGATGCCATGCAGTTTATTAGCAAGTTTGATAAAGGACATGTTGCTTCAACTAATGAGCTCCATATCGTGGCCACCATTATTAGTGTCTATTATAATATTGAAAAACTCACTCATAAAACCTCGACCATTTTAAACTACCGAATTGTTAATGACGTCAAGAGCATTCTACTTAATAAACTAGTAAAAGAAATTAGGCTCTTAGTAAGTGAACATGGTGAGCATCACTATGAAAACCACCCAGAAGTTAGAAAAATTCAGGACGCTATTTTTTCAAAACGTGCCTCGATACTTGGAAAAATAAGCGAACTTAAAGGGCATTCTTTATATAAAGAATCTTTGCAATTCGAAGAATTCGACATTCTTTATGATCGTTTTGTTCTAGCAATAAGATCAGATTCATATACCAAAAAACATGGTAGCGTTGTTGGAAGATCAAAAAGTGGTCAAACGCTATTTATAGAACCACACGCTGTTAAGGATGATAATAGCGAATATGGAGTCTTGCTTGCCAACAGGGAAGAGATTCTAAACCGTATTTGTGTAAGACTCTCTGAAATTTGTCATGATTATCACCAAGTGATAACTCGTCAATTTGAATACCTAATCGATATCGACATCCTCGTAGCAAAGGCAAAGTTTACAAAAAACTACTCACTAACAAGGCCAACCATCACTAAAGATTTTTCTCTAAAATTGCTTGGTTTTTTTCATCCCCTTATTGAAGGGCCTGTCCACAACGATATTTTAATAAACGAAAACCAAAGTGGAATTATTATCTCAGGCCCAAACACTGGAGGCAAAACTGTTATTCTAAAAACAGTTGCCCTCGCACAGCTGTTTATTCATTATGGATTATTTGTTCCTGCTCAAAGTGCAACACTCTCTCCGATTAACTCGCTATATTATTTTTCAAATGATCAGCAAGACCTCTCGCAAAACCTCAGTTCGTTTGCTGCCGAGTCAGTTAATTATCTAACAATGTTATCTAACCTTACAACGGATGGTCTAATTATAATTGATGAAATATTTAATTCAACATCATCAGAAGAGGCTTCTGCGCTTGCTATTGGCCTAATAGATTACATACAGAAAAACAGTTCAGCAAAATTAATCATTTCAACCCATCACCATATTTTAAAATCACTTATTTTTCAGCGAAAAGATTTCATCTCTGGCCACGTCGGTTACAATTTAGAAACAAACAGGCCAACATATAAACTGATGCTAGATGGCCCTGGTAGCTCTATGGCATTTACTATCTTCAAAAAACTATCACACATGTTTGGACCAGCACTATCTATAGCTAATGATGCCGAAGAGATTCTAGATAAAAAACAAATCTCCTATGAAGAGTTGCTCGGCCAGCTTTCTCAAAAACAGGCCCAGATTGACCGGGAATTAAGAGTCAACAGACAACTACAGCTTGAACTTAAAAATCAAAAAGATTCAATGCATGGACTCTTAACATTAGAAAAAAGTCAGTTATACGCTGAATATAAAAGCAAGCTCGACAAAGTTCTCTCCTCAGCACATGAGTTAGTTGCCAATATAAAAAGAAATGAAAAAATTAGTGCTAAAACATTTAGCAAAAAAAGTTCTGGTATCAAAGGTTCATTCAATGAACTTAATGAATCTCCAAAGCAAGATTGCAATAACGAAGTTATTTCAAAAAACTTGGTCCCGGCCAAATCTATTTTAATTAACCACAAATACTATTCTACAATGGTTAATTCTGTTGTAACTGTTATTTCTGTCGACAACAAGAAAGGACAGGCTAAAGTTGTAAAAGGTAACATTCAAATATTGGCCCCACTCAATTCACTTTACGAAACCGGAAACAAAGCTAACTCTCAGCCTCGCATTACTGTCACAACTAAAATTGATCGCGAAGCTAGTATTGAAATTGATTGCAGAGGGATGAGGCTCGATGAATTTAAAAATGTTATTACACGTGCAATTGATGATGTTCTTAGATGGGAAGTTCCTTTTGTAAATATCATACATGGACATGGCGATGGAATTTTAAAAAATTATTTGCGAGAACAACTTAGAACAATAGATGGCATTAAAGGAGAGTCAAAAGACGGTAACGATGGCTCTACTAAAATTACTAATGACTAATTACTAATGACTAATGGGCCCTAACTTTTCTCTTCTCTTCATGATCTCTTCTGGATAGCTAATCTCATCAACCATGGTTCCCATACGATACGGCCTTATTTTAAACTTCTCATCTCTGAGTGGAATAATCATCGAAAACCAAACAAGAAAAGCTCTGCCCTTTATATTTTTAAAAGGAACAAATCCCCAAAATCTTGAGTCAGAAGAAAAATCTCGATTATCACCCAAAACAAAATAACTCTCTGAAGGAACCGTTACTTTATCAAAATCGATTTTGTAATAGTTATCATCGTTTTGTTGAATAACATGAGTATGGCCACCAGTATGTGCTTGAAAAAAATTGAACTTATAATACTTATACTGCTGATCCATGTCGTACATTATATCTTTACCGTCAAACTCTTCTGTCTTAAGTGGTTGTTCATTTAAATAAACAACTTTATTTCTTATTTCAACAGTATCTCCAGGAACACCTACAATTCTTTTTATGTAACTTAACTGTGGATCACTTGGAAACTTAAAGACTATGACATCACCCCTTCTTGGCCGATCAAACTCCTTAATATAAATTGGATCAGAAAAATACTCAACAAATGGGACCTTAAGGCCATACTCCATTTTATTAACCAAGATAAAGTCACCAATCATTAGTGTTGGTATCATCGATCCAGTCGGTATTCTAAATGGCTCTAAAAATATTGAACGAGCAGTAAGGATCACACTGACTACTGCCCCAAAAATCAACAACTCTTTTTTAAGGCGCCTAATGTTCACTTGCAGCTATTTTCCTCGCACTTTCATCATCAACTGGATTAATTTTACTATAATAAAATTCAATAATCTCTTTAGCTAAATATGTAGATTTAACATACCACTTTTTCCCGTTAATATTCATAACACATACTGAAATACCATTACCGTTTGTAAAATCATCTTTTGGCATCGCAAACGCAGTAAACCAATCACGTTTACCAAATGGTACTCCTCCAGTGATCGATCCTGTTTTTCCACCAACTAATAACTTCTCTCTTACATGTCTATTTAACCTTTTCTTAAAGCTACTCGCAGTCCCAGAAGAGACAACTCCAAGCATGAGTTGCTTAACCTTACTTGAAGCATCGTGAGAGATGACCCTTTGGCCATCTGCCTGCAAACTATATACCTCCTTCCCGTCACTAGATGTGATACTCTCGATTAGCGCTGGCTTGTTCATTACGCCATCATTAGCTATGACCAATGAGACAAGTGCTGCATGTACTGGCCCAATTGTAGTACTAAGATTAAATCCAGAAGCACTCTCTGCAAGATTATATTGAGACGTAGGCATTTCAAATCTAGATGATGTCACATCAATTGACTCTAAAATATTTTTATTAAAACCTAAGGCCCCGGCCATCTCATAAATTTCACCTGCTGTTAAATTTTTAATTGCCGCTTTGCCAACTACAACATTATTTGATTCAGCAAAAGCTTTTTTGTAAGAAATATTTCTGCTCCACCTGTTTAATTTATCCTGTAATTGATACCTATATAATGTTGCTCCCCTGCCACGATAGGTAAACTCATCATCAATATTGATATGGCCACCTTCTAACAGCGCTGCTGATGTTACAATCTTAAATAAACTTGCGGCAGGATGAGTAGATGAAAAAACAAGGTTGTAATCAAAGGACCTCTCCTTACCATCATATCCAACAGCAGACAAAATTTTTCCAGTAGAATTATCTAACACTACAACTACCGAATGATCTGTTCTATACTGGCCGAGCAGCTTTTTAACATAACTCGTTAGTTCATCATTCAGTGTATATTTAACATTATACGTTTTTCCGTCGACATCAACCTCTGTCACAAGTTGATTTAAATCAACCAGAGCATGTTCAACTTGAGTCACGACACTATTTTTAGCAATGACTGATCTATACTCTTCAACTTTTGGTTTAACAACTACGTTTGATGTCGTATAAACAATCGTTCCCGTAACCACTACATTGATTAAAATAAAAAATAACCAACACTTTCCCATAGTTTATTTTCCAACTAAAAATGGTAAAAGAAAATTGTACTACATTTTTATCTTAGCTGAAACCCTTTACCTATGGCAAAGTACTCTTTGCTTACAGTTCGAGTTGCTTTTGGACGCAAAAAAGAAAAATCTTTAAACAGTTTTCGTTTTTCTTTGAAGAACACTTGAGCATCAGCGCTCTCAAACACCTTGATAACAAAATTTCCATTTTCTTTTAAAAACATGGGCAGAAGCTCAAACACTGCTTCTACAAGATTTAAACTTCTATTTTGATCAACGCTCCTAATCCCAGTTGTATTTGGGGCCATATCAGAAAGCACAACATCAAACGGAGTTGTTTCTCCAATTTTATTTAGAGAAGAAATCTCAAAAATATCATCCTGAATTAGTCGGATATTAGACAAGTTAGAAAGTTTTTCATTAACTTCTTGAATATCTATTCCAACGGCACGGCCTTTCACTCCAATTTTTTTTGATGTGTACTGCATCCATGAACCAGGATAGTAACCAAGGTCTAAAACTTTATCTCCAGATGAAATAATACTATATCTTTGATCGACCTCTTCTAACTTATATACGCTTCTTGCAAGGAAATTTTCTTTCTTTGCTTTGTTATAATAATGATCTTTTACCTTAAAACCCATGTGTCATGCCTATCTGCTTTTATTTGCCAAATATTAATACCATATTTCCTTATTTTGGCAATCAAAGTCGATTTACTTACGCGAAGTACTTCAGCAGTGTGATTTACTCTGCCATCAAACTTTTGTAATTGATGGCCAATATATCTCTTTTCGAACAAATCTAAGGCCAAATGGTAATCCTGAGGATAATCAGTCATAGAGTTATTTTCACTCTCACTATTTGTGGTTAACGTACAGTTATCCTTACCAGCTCCTCTATCTAACCAACAAGGTAGATCGTTTATACCAACTACAGATTTACCTACGTTCACTAAATAATCCATTACATTTCCAAGCTCACGAATATTTCCTGGCCAACAATATTCCTCTGCTAAATAATCATAGAGGCCACTCTCTAAATCAACATGCTCAGTTGAGTATTTATCAATTGATCTATGTAGTGTTTGACCTATCATCTTTTTTAACTCAGGTCTTCTCTTCCTTAGCGGTGAAATTTCCTTTATAAAAACCATAAGGCGATAGTATAGATCCTCTCTAAACTCACCCTTTTGAACCATCGACTTTAAATCCTTATTGGTTGCCGCAACAATTCGTCCATTAAACTTATTCGCTCGACTAGATCCAACTCTTGTGTATTTTTTTTCTTCAAGAAGATAGAGTAATTTTTTTTGGGCCTTCAAACTAAGTTCGCCTATCTCGTCAAGAAATAGTGTTCCACTCCCAGCTGCTTCCACGTAGCCAATCTTATCTTGATCCGCACTAGTAAATGCTCCCTTAACATGGCCAAAAAGCTCACTCTCGATCAGGTCATCACTAATTGAAGCTAGGTGTGCCACAACAAATGGACCACTTCTACGCGTTGAGTTTTCATGAATTTTTTTTGCAACAAATGATTTTCCAACACCTGTTTCGCCTAAAAGTAAAATTGTTCCATCTGACTTTGCCCAGTTAAAAAGTACCTCATCCATCTAAAACCTCCTTCAAAGTTAGCAGGTGGATTAAAGATGAAACCATGGAGAATGAGATCAATTATCCTCAAATCATGTAAATATATTTCAAAAATGAAGTAAGCGTACCAGAACATTAAGGTCAACTATTTAAATTTGTGAGATTTTCTAAAATAATCTGACACCAACTAGTTTTTTTTCTTGACTGGCACTATTTATCAACATTTCAAGCAAAGTTATCCACAATTATTGCTGTCAAACTAATTATTCATTTTTTAAAAATATTTAATAGTTATTATAAAATCAAGACGTTGCCCACATTTTTAGTTTTAACACGATAATTAGAATAAACGAGATCGCTTTAACAAAATAATTTTTATTAGTTACTAACAATTTTGAAAAATTTCGCTAAAACATCTTAAAAAAAACTTTGACTCTTCCTTCAAAATGGCTATCTAGTAAGCAAACCAGTATATAGATGAGGTAAATCATATTTCTGCTTGACCTTAGCTTGCTCAATGTTTGAAATAAAATTTCTATCGGGATTAAGCTTAATGTTGCTAGCAGAACCATTCCAGAAAATGACCTAACTACGTACGAATCAAAAAAAAGAGAGAAAATGATTAAAGATGCAAAAGAAAAAACAACGATCTGGAATGAGCTTTGCTGAATTTTAATTTCAGAAAAAAGCTTATACCCTCTTTTAACCAGAAAAAGAGGCAACACTAAAACACCGAAAAAAGAGAGCGAAAAAAAAGCTTTTCTTCCAACTAAGTATGCTAGCTCGCTAAAGTATCCAAAATCTAATTTATAAAAATCGCCCATGTTAAATTTTTCCAACAAAAGAGTTAGTATGGCCATTCCAACACCAAACGCTGTGTATTTTAATAACTGTTTTTTGTACCAACTAGTTTTGTCTCTCAAAAAAAGATAATACACAGAAACAAAATGAGGAATGAGCAAAAGAAAATAACTTGCGTGCAAAAGAGTACCTATATAAATTATTATACCTAGAAACAGTCCTGAACGATATGTTGCACTTTTAACTACCCACAGTAAACTCCAAATCCATATTACAGAAAATGTCGTTGGTAGCACTAATGCTAACGAGGCATAGATAAACTGAGCAAATGCCCATGACGATAGCAGGGAAAAAACTCCAAGAAGCGCTAATCTTCTACACACAATAAATCTCAGCAATGCATAGAAAGATAATAAGAACGTACCCATAAACACTACGTACACATGTAAATTAAACGCCATAGAAAAAAGTCTTGGAAATTTTTTAAAAGGAAAATAGTTTATGTATAAAAAATTCCATAGTTGATCGCTAATTTTTCCAGAAGGATCTAAATTAAACTTTACTGCGTCGATACTATCGAAAGTACCCAATTGAGGAATAGAAACAATAAATAGTATTATAATTAAAAATAGCAACGTTTTTTCAAATGAATCCAAATGCGTAAACTCACCCAGATGAGTCGTCACACTCTCTTTTATGATTTTTCCTCTCGTCGGCCATGAGTAGAAAAGGCCAAGCGAAATCCATGTTCCCCAAAAAAAATGTTTGATGATCTCTGTTGGCAAAAGGAAAAGCAAATTGAAATAAATAATTAGTACTGCCATTCCAAGTAATAATCTATAAATAATCCTATCAACAGATGAGTTAACTCTAAAATATATTTTTAATCTGTAATCGATCTCTTTACCAAGAAGAAACCACTGGCCGGCCATAAAGGCCATATATAAAAGCATAGTCAAAGACTGTGTCCCAAGATCCATCTCAATACATTTCTGAGTCCAAACCGGAACCAACAAAAACGCAAAATAAACAATTGCTCTATTAAAAAAAAATTTAAACTTAGCTCTTATTATGTCTGACCCATCAAGTGGGATATTATTATGCATACCGCTCAACTATTATTATTGTTATCGACTGAAGAATCATACATTATATCAACAATTTAGTCTATCCACATAGTAAAACACCCAATTTTTTTCTATCTTGGCCTTGTGAGCTGATTTCGGCCATCGGAAAAAACGTCGCTAATTGAGTAAAACTCCCTATATGTTAAAATAAAAACGGACATGGACTATTTTTTATCAATGTCCGAGGGAGATTTTAAATTGGGTATTTCATTTGGTTCAATCAATACTGGTTTGCCAAAAGATATTGTTCAGCAATTAGTTAATGCGGAACGAATACCAATTACCAAAATGGAAGACCAAAAATCTAAAATGCAAGACAAGCAAAAATTAGTCGAACAACTGTCAGGTATACTTGGACAAGTACGTACTGAAGTAACAAAAAATATGAATTCCAGAAGTTTCAGAGAACTGCAGTTTGATACAAACAAGGGTGTTGTTGATGTCAAGCTTGATAAAAACTTGGCCAAACCTGGGAATTATCAGTTAGAAGTAACACAGCTTGCTCAAAAATCTTCAGCGATGTCATCTGCATTTGCTGATCGCAAAGATAGTTACATCGGAGTAGGTTTTATTCAGTTTGAACTACCAAATGGTGAAGAAAAAGAGATCTACATTGATGCAGATAACTCGTCTCTTGATGGAATAGCAAAACTAATAAATTCAGACCCAGAAAATGGGATCACTGCTAACGTGATCAATGACGGTACTGGTTCGGATAAACCATGGAGACTAATTTTCAATGTAGCAGGAACAGGAGAAGGAAATAAAGCAGAATTTCCTCATTTTTATTTTGTTGATGGTGATGAAGATTTTTATTTAGAAAAGGAACGGCCGGCCCAAAACGCTAAAGTCAAATTAGATGGTTTTGAAATTGAGACTCCTGAAAACATGGTCACCGATCTTATTCCTGGAGTAACCCTTCAACTACTTCAAGCTAAACCGGGCGAAGAATTCTCCCTTAAAATCACTGAAGATATTGTTGCCATAACAGAGAAAATTTCTGCCATGGTAGAAAAAATAAATGATGTTATAAAATTTATCAAAGAGCAAAACACTTTAGATCAGCACACAGATACTTCAAGAACACTAGGTGGCGATATTATGCTACAATCTCTTGAAGGTAGATTGCGCGGTGTAATTTTTAGAGATATCCCGACGAACTATGGCAACAAAAGATTTGGTGATCTAGGCGTAGAATTCATAAAAGATGGTACCCTCAAGCTAGATAAAGCTAAATTTGAGTCTATGCTCTCAAATAATTATCAAATGGTCTCAGAAGTTCTTACTGGTTATTATACAAGTGATAAACAATACTCTCCTGGATTTATTAAACATCTTGACGATGTAGTTAACAACTCTCTTCGAACTCCTGATGGCCTATTAACATCAAGAACAAGAAGCCTAAAATCAAGCATCGAGCAGGTTGATCGTCGAATTGCGAATAAAGAACGCATGATAAAACAAAAAGAACAAAATCTAAAAAGAAAATTTGCACAATTAGAAACAACGATATCAAACATTAAAAATTCAGGAGCTGGCCTTGCTGCCCTAAACGGTGCCGCATCTGCTGCTGCAAACCCAGTTGCCCAACTAGGCTAATAGGAGTTAAATTATGAGTTACGGACTAGGCGCTTACAAAAAAACATCTATCAACACCGCAAGCAAAGAACAAATTTTGTTAATGCTCTATCAAGCAGCAATCAAAAACTGCAAGAAGGCAATTGAGGCAATTGAAAAAAACAGTATCGCAGACAAAGGTGTCTTTATAGGAAAACTACAAGACATCGTCATCGAGCTAAACAATAGTCTTGATTTTGAAGTCGGAGGAGACATAGCAAAAGAGTTGTCGTCACTGTACGACTATATTTTATTTTCAAGTACACAAGCAAACATCAACTTTGACAAAGAAGCACTAGGCGGTTGTCTTAAGGTACTAGAAACTTTATACGATGGCTGGAGAGATGCAATAAAATCTTTAAAGCCAGGAAGTGTAAATAAACAAAACGAAAACAACACATAACTCAAGGAGAAGCTCAATGTACGATTCACTACTTTACTCTCTGATGGCACATCTTGAGTACTTGGAACACATTTTAAAAGCAACTATAAAAATTGAGATGGCAGCAATAAGAAATAATGTTGATGCAATTGAGATGCAAACTAAAAACCGAGAACGACTATTTAGTATTACTGAGTCATCTCAATCAAATATTGAAGATAAAATTTCATATCTTGGGAAAATCCCTGTTGAAATTAAAGAGATCCTGGAAACATGGGCAGTTGATGTGTCTAATTTTATTGAAGAAATTGACAGAAAAAATATCTCAGCGGCCATCCAACTTGAAAAAATCAGAAAAGATTTAACCCAGGAGATTGCTACAATATTCAACATTCGACAGGCCCATGAAGGCTACAACTTAACCTCAGTCCGTAAGTAATGACGTGCCTTTTTTTCAATTAGTAGTAGAATGAATGTTAGCGAAATAAGGTGAGGAACATGGAAGAGCTTTACAAAATTTCAGATTACCAGATTAGAGAGTCTAAAACTGGAAAAAAAATACCGGTTATTAATGGTATTCAATTGCACTCTATCTATAATCCAGAAAAAGAGGCAGACGAATTAATAGATAAACATCAGGATTTGGTTAAAAATAACAAATCAATTTTATGCCTAGGTCTTGGATTTGGTTACCATATTGCAAAACTTCTAGACTCATTAGAAAATACTCACAAGAGTGGGTTTAGCGTTGTCGTCATCGAACCGCTAAGTGAGACATATCAACAGTGTAAGTCGAATAACCTACTGCCAACCGACAGACTAACCATTTATCATGGTCAAAAAATATCTGAGTTGTATCGCAATGTAGAACTCGTTGATTTTTTACTTAAAAAACCTGGAGTAATTTCACATGCTCCATCATTTAATCTTCATAAACAATATTTTACTGATTTTCTAACATATCGCTCACCGGAAAATATCGGTGAAATTAAACAACATATAACAAACAAATCTCTTAAAGAGTATCTAAGCCGTTTTGCAGCTGATACTATTTTTTCTGAATTATTGACCACAGGGCTTAGTTCTAAAAATTCTATTATGGTAGAAAATGATCATCTCTTGATGGCATTTAAACATATGGCCGCACGGAAGCGGGAAAATTAACAAGGATGTTAGTGTGAACAGCGTGCTTATTATCAATCTACTACGATATGGCGATATCTATGCTTCAGCATATCTTGTTGATTCAATCAAAAGCAAATATCCAAACTGTAAAATTTCAATGCTAGTATATAGTGAGTTCCAAGCGGCCGCAAAAAGCATTAAGGGAATCTCCACAACATATGCAATTGACCGAAAAAAAATTCTATCGATAACAGGTAATAAACTGTTTTCTGATGGAATGGCCCTGGACGCTTTTTCTTGTGTCATTGATGAAATCAAGGAAGCGAAATGGGAGACTGTGGTTAATTATTCAAACGATGTAACGAGCGCTTACTTAACAGCATATCTATCGAAAGATAAATATTGCGGAGTAAAATATTCTCAAGCAAACACAACGCAGTTTTCATCTGACTGGGCAATACTATTTAACGATGTTCTTACTGAGTTTAAGTACTCTAACTTACACCACATCGATTGTTACCATAAAATATGTAACATCGAAGGACAAAAAAATGTCTCTGCTGGGATTATTAAAACAAACCTTAAACATAACGAAACATCTCAACAGGCTTTTGATTCCGTAAGAAAAAAATATTCAAAAAATTCTGATCCAATTCAGCTAGTAGGAATCCAACTTTTTACTTCTGACGAAAAAAAGAACATCCCATATGACACAATAGTTGAACTTATTGACAAAATCTATGCTTCTGAGTCAATGGTTCCGGTATTACTTGTATCTCAGCAAAAATCAGAGTCACAAATTGCAGACAGTATGAACGCTCTGTTTAATAATGCACTTATTATTGTTGAATCAGACCTTGTTGCACTCCCATCTGTAATTTCAAATCTTGATGCAATTGTCACTCCAGATACTGTCACAAAACATTTAGCAGACTTACTAGGAATTCCTACTGTTGAAGTTGCGCTAGGGTCGGCCCCGTTTAGAAAACAAGGTGGATATAATTTAAATAACATCGTACTTGCACCAACGATTAGTTGTTACCCTTGTTCGGCCAAATCTGAATGTAGCTGTGACACAAAACATCTTTGCCAGCAGAAGATAAAAGCTAGCGATATATTCATGTCAATAAAGTGTCTATTTACTCCGAGAATGATGCAACAAGCAGCTCCGTCTTCTGAAGTTTGTTTATATGTCCCCAAAAAAGATAACCTCGGGGTGTACTACACTCCGGCAGTTGGCCATGTTAATTTTCACGATCTATTATCGTTTAATATGTTTCGCGAATACATCAAGGCTTTGACCAACAAAACATTAGTTATTACAATACCTATTCAGGCTCACAAAAATGTACCATACGCAACAATCATTGATTGGATGGCAAAAGAAAAAGAGGCCTGCACCGAAATTAGTAGAGCACTCCTTGGCACTATTCGCTCTCTAACAAAAGTCAGCGCAAAATCTTCTGACAATGTTCAGGAATTTATCGTATCGCTAGATAAACTTCTATCTTTTTGCCAAACAGAAGAACTAGCATCAATACCTCTCCATATTTTACGAGCGAAAATGGAATCTGCCGAAAATGATAGTTTTACTGATAACTATAAAACAGCAGAGACACTTCTTTATGAGGTGAAAAATAGTCTTCAAACTCTTGTCTCTTGTTTAAATGCACTGGATATGCAGACAAAACAAAAACAACAAGAAGATGCAGTTTTTAAAGTTAAATCACAAAAAACAACGACTCATCAACAACCAAGCACTCAAGCGAGCAACATATGATTACAGAAGAGATTTCTGAAAAAGTTAAGGTCGTAAAGGCTAAGAAAATTGCTGGAGAACTTCTTGATGAACACGACATGCTAGTTCTTCTTCTAGAGCACATTATCCAAGAGGACGGCCATGGTACAACAAAAAAAGAGTAGCACAATCTGCATAGTCCAAATCACTAGAATTGGAGATCTGTTGCAAACAGAGATGGTTGCTTCATACATGAAGAAAGCAATTCCTAGTCTCAATATAACTTTAGTTGCGAGAAAGCAGTTTGCGACTCCAATTATTGATAGGTTAAATAAAACGTTTACGAAATGCCACCTAATAGATCCAGAAGAGATATTTACTAGTGGCGATCAAACAACTCTTACAGATGCGACAACTTCTCTAGAAAAAATTGTTTCTAACATCTCCGCTTCAAACATTGACGTATGCATAAATCTATCTTTTTCAAGAACCTCGTCTTATCTTTGCTCGTTAATCAAAGCAAAGCACAAGATTGGGCCGTGGTATGGTAAAGATGGTACTGTGATAATTTCCGACAAATGGTCAAAGCATATTTATGCTAGTGTAATGAGAGGTACTCTAAACCCATACTCTCTTGTAGACATATATTCGAGTATAATTGGTGCTCCGTTTATTCTTGATCAACAAAAATCAGCGACCAGAAAAAAACAGATTGTAATACACCCATTCTCGTCAGAAACAAAAAAAACCTGGGGCACGATCAAGTGGACTGACTTAATTTATACTATTATTAAACAAAACCCTATGTGGAAAATAGTTATTGTCGGTGCAAAAAATGATATGACTCAAGCAAGTGCAATCCTTAACTCTCCCCTTATTCAAAAAGTCAAAGACAACATACTAAACCTCACAGGATCAAGCGAGATAAGTGATATTGAAAAAATTATGAGAGAGTCAGCACTCTTTATTGGTAATGATTCAATGGTTGGCCACATTGCATCTACTACAGGAACACAATCAATTACATTGTCACTTGGACCTGTTCGTCCTATAGAAACAGTTCCATACGGGAAAAATAATATCGTCGTTACTCCAAAAATTAACTGTTTCCCTTGCGAAATAAATGAGAAATGCCCACTGCTTGGGTGTCACTCGAAAATCCATTATCAAGCGATAACCGCGATTGCACAGAATGCAATTCAAAATCAAGATGTAACACTAGAGACTATTTTAAAATACACCCCGAGCTGCAATCTAGATGGGATCAGAATCTACAAATCATCTATAACCCTACAGAATAAACTTTCACTAGTTGAGCTAACCAAGAACGAAAGTGAGGTTGCACATATCTTGACAACAATGTATCGGATATGTTGGAATTTTTTCTTTGATGAAATCGAAGAAAATTTACCGTTTCCGTCTCTAAACGCTAAAACTGCTAGTGAATTAAAGCACTACGCTTCCGGCCTACAACACTTATACGATCTTTGTGAATTTGGTAAAAAATATTCAAGATATATTCTAGAAGATATTACCTGCACCCCTCCCAAAATAGATCAAATTAAAAAACACTCCGCAAACATTGACGAAATTGACAATCTCCAAGAAATTGTCAGAAAAAGCTTTCCACTTCTAGCACCCATAATCGACTATTTTCAGGTTTGTAAAAGCAACCTTCCCGGGGGGACGCTAGTAGCAATAACCGAGAACTCATACATTACTTTCAACGACTACGCGACAGTCATCGCTATAATGTACGAACTAATCGAAAAAATTCTTACTCAATATGATATAAAAAACAATACGAAATTTAGCACTACAAATGCAGGGGTAACCGTATGATTAATGATTCAGCAAGCGTAACTACAGACAAAAAAAATCCTGCTGCAACAAACTTGGACCGTATTGCTCTAGCATCTGAATCAGCTTCGTCTGTATCAGGTTACATTGACAACATCCAATCAGTTATTAGCAAAACTACGGGCCTCTTTCAATCAAACAATATTGTAGAAGCAAACAAAATGTTTATTGAACTCACTAAAATGTTAGAACTCACCGTCACGATAACAACCAAGATTCTTAATGTATGCAACACTGCCGATGAACAGGCAACACTAGATATTATTGAAAAATACAACCGTTGTGAAACACACTTGATGTCTATCTTAAAAGAAATCCTAGCTGCACATAAGGATAACAATATCTCACTCATTTGTGACTTGCTAGAATACGAACTAAAAGATAACCTTGTTAAATGGCACAGCGACTGCATAACCCCAATGGCAAGAGTACTAAGCGTAGTTCGTCACACAGCTTAACAAATAGTCCAAGCGACATCGAAACTATTTTAATCCAACTCTCACCTGCATATGAAACTTTTATTAATAAATTTAAATCTATTGATAATTTGCCTGCAAATATTCTAAGCCTTGTTTTTTTTAAAAAATACACGGCCTGCCAATGTCTCATTCACGAAAAAGGGGCGAAGGAAACGACTAGCCTTTATTCATGCACAAACGCCTCCGCATCAACAAAAAGCATCGTTCCTGCGCAAGAGTTTAACTCAATCTATGAAATCATCAGAAGGAGTAAGAATAAACTCTTTGACCAATCACAACTACTTAGTCGCCACCTCAACATAGTCGGCGTCTTTTTAGCTGTTGCACTAGATGCCAGCACTCATCAGTTGATAGTTTTACTTTCTAGAAATGATTTTTTGCCCCCGAGTAATTTTGAGTACGACACGTTTTATCGAGTAATCTCTTCTTTTAAAAAACAAATCCTTGCAAAAATCAATGAAGAAAAGCAAACACACCGAAACGTTATTCTTTCAAATGCAATTAAAATTCTAGAGAGTGAACCTATCACTGACAAAGAACTCAAATCAAAAAACTACCATGTTAGAAAAATTGAACTTCTTGGCGAGTTGCTAAACACACTAAAGCACGAACTAAGTAACCCGATTTTTGGAATCAAACTCACAGCAGGTCTACTCACCGATAAAATTAGTGGCGATGGAATTGACCTTGTTAACGCTATCTCATCAGAAGCATCTCGATGCCAATCAATAATCGATAATTTTTCAAATTTGTATGCCATAAAGAAAGAATCTTCTGTGTGTGATTTAAAATCAATTATTAAAGAATCAATCATCATAACAAAAAGTGTTTGTCGTGAAATTAAAAGAACCACGACGTATCTAAACACCAGTGGTGATGCTCAAATCCTCGTGAATACAAACCGCACATGGATAGTACAAATTCTATTTAACTTTATAATCAATGCTGCTCACGAACTTGCTAAAGTCAATCGTGACAAACTAATTGAAGTCATTGTAAATATTCTCCCAACGTCCGTATCAATTTCTATAAAGGATAATGGTAATGGGATCCCGGCCAACATTGTGAATAATATTTTCGAACCTTTTTTTACTACAAAGGAGCGAGGGACGGGACTTGGCCTTACAATATGTGAATATTTAGCAACGGAACTTGGTGGAACAGTTCGTGCAGCAAACAACCTTAATGAATGGGGTGCCTGCTTTACTCTTACATTACCTCTTGGTACAATCACGTGAAAATTTTATTAATTGAAGATGAACTCTTAATTCAAAAGTCACTAACAATACTGATCAAAAAAAGGGGCCACAATGTAACAGCTAAGAGCAGCGGCATTGATGCTATTGATGAAATTTTAAATAACCATTATGATAGAATTATTTGTGACCTAATGCTGCAAGACGTCAGCGGCTTCGACGTCATTGAAGAATCAAAGAAAAAATATTCTCTCTACGAAATAGAAAAAATCTTCGTAATTATTACTGCTTATAGCTCCGATCAAGTTTTAAAAAAGGCAAAGGCCTATGGTTGTAGGTTACTAACTAAACCATTTAGTGATATAGATGAAGCGATAAATATTTTCTGCAATATTGAAAGGTAAATTATGTCAAGCACGCAATACCGCTCACCAAAAAGCATTTCTATTATTTTAAAACCAGGCGAAGCAAAAGATATTAAAGCTATGCTTAGCGAATTAACAAATCTACTAATCAAGCACAAGTGCAATATAATGTTCAATGAACGTGAATCTATGCGTGTAAACGCTATTGTACACACCTCTTCAGCAATAACGTTTGTACCAGAATCAGTTCTTTATAATGAACCTGATCTGATAATAACTCTCGGAGGAGATGGAACGCTAATTGGCACTTGCAGAAAAATGTCCAACAGACAAATACCAATCCTAGGCGTAAATATGGGCCACCTTGGCTTTATCACAGAATTTTCTGAAGCCGACTACCTAGATGCTGTTGTAAACTGCTTGAATAAAAAATACTCAATCATAAAGCAAAAACTCTATTGCGTAGAAATTATCAAAAACGAAAAAAATAGAATTAAATCATTCTTTCTAAATGACGCCGTATTAAATAAGAACGATATCTCTCGAATGTTTACCCTGAAAGTTTCAAGTAACGACGAACACATTTATGATTTGTCGGGTGATGGCCTAATTGTTAGTTCTCCAATTGGTTCAACGGCATATTCACTCGCAGCTGGCGGACCAATAATTCACCCAGATGTTAACGCTGTTATATTAACTCCGATTTGTCCGCACAGCTTAACTCATCGTCCACTTGTTGTTCCTAACAACGCAACAATTACAATATCAATTCCTGAAACGACACAACTAATTACGCTAACGTTAGATGGACAGTTGGCCGTTCATGTAAAACAAACTGAGAAAATTAATATTAGCTGTTGCAAAAAGAAGTTTGTCCTTCTAGTCCAAAATCCTAAACGTACCTATTTTGACACTTTGAAAACTAAATTTTTCCATGGAAAAAGAGAGAATCGATATGCCAAATCTCAAAAATAAATTAATGCTTGATAAACTCACCGTTAATAATTTTGCGACATTTACGTCACAAACAATTCACTTCGATAGTGGTTTCAACGCAATTGTTGGTGAAACTGGATCTGGAAAAAGCCTTATACTTGAAGCTTTACAACTTATCTTTGGTGGTCGGTCTGATAAAAAATGTGTCCGTCAAGGTTCCGAGTTTGCAGTCATTGAAGCAATCTTTACAACTGACGATAAATCTATTTTCAATTATTTTGAAGACAGTGGTTTTCCAATTATTGAGAAGGAAATAGTTATCAAACGAATTGTTTATGATAGCGGGAAATCTAAAATATTTTTAAACCATCAAACAACCACTACCGCGGCCATAATAAAAGCAACAAGAAGATTTGTTGATCTAGTTGGCCAATTTGAAAATCAAAAATTAATGAGTAGCAAATACCAAATGGTCCTTTTGGACTCATTTGCAAAAAATAATCAACTACTCGATGAATATATTAATACGTACGCTAAAATCACTGAGCTTGAAAAAACAGTCGAAACACTTTCGAGGAAGCAATTAGAACTTGAGCAAAAAAAAGATTATTTAACATTTCAAATTAGTGAAATCTCAAAACTTAACCCTTCAACAGAAGAAGAAAATGAACTACTAAGAGTCAAAGCAGAATTAGTAACTCTTCAGTCTGAACTTAAATATATCGTCTCTGCTAACAAAATTATTTCTGACGGTGAAGAATCACCGTGCAGTATCGAGCAAATCAAACAGGCAATCAAAATTTTATCTAGCTCAAAAAACAAAGACATTTTATCTCAAGTTGAATCACTTCAATCTGCTGCTGGCATATTAGAAGACGTTTCTTTCACACTCTCCAAATTTACAGACAGAGAATTCGATCCTGAATTACTAGAATCAACAGTTGATAAACTTGACCAATACCAAGCACTAAAAAGAAAATTTGGCGGTACTACAACAAGCGTTCTTACTCAATTTACAGAGCTTCAAAACGAACTAAATTCAATATCAAATGTTGAAACAAAACTTAATGAATCCAAAGAAGCTATTACATTATTAACATCTAAGGCAAAAAAAATTGCAGAGGCCCTTCACCTATCACGCCACACCTCTTCATGTATTTTGTCTGAGAAGCTCACCAAGAGTGTGCAACACCTCAGAATGGAGGGAGCACAAATTGAACTTAAAGTACAAAAATCTAACAACCTTGGCCCAACAGGATTTTCTGAAATTTCTTTTATGGCACAGACTAACCCAGGAGAAGGGTTTCATAAGCTATCAGATATAGCATCAGGAGGGGAGCTCTCTAGAATTTTACTATCAATGAGACAAATTTTATCTGTAAATGATTCAATTTCTGTTTTTCTTTTTGACGAGATTGACACAGGCGTCGGAGGAAAAACCGCTACGACAATTGGAAAAGCTCTTAAGGAAGTTTCAAAAGATTCTCAGGTTATTGCCATTACACACCTTCCACAAATTGCTATCAATGCTGACAAGCTCATTGAAGTAACTAAGTCTGCAAAATCCAGTGCTAATGATAACATTCGAACGGAGTCAATAATTAACGAACATTATGGAAGCAAAGTAAAAGAGCACGCGGAGCTTATGGCATCTCTTTAACCACTAAACCATCACTATCAAAATATTTAAAACATCCCTTTGGTCCACTAATATTATAATATTTAAAACCGCTTGGTGATACATACTCATCTAAAATGTGACTATGCCCAACTATCGCAAGATCAAAATTATTCAGTTTCCACTGGGCCTCTACTCCAGATCTAAGATTACTGCGAATATCACTTTCAACATCCTCAGTATAGTTGTTCTCATGTCTTTTTCTTGAGTTTTTCGATGCCCTTGTTCCAATCGCATGAAGCATCGAGTACGGCATCAGATAGTCTGCAATAAACTCAAGTGGCGGACTTGTTATTATTTTTTTATATAGCGAGTATGCAGGATCATTAGATAATAATTCATCTCCATGAGAAAAAAGAATTCTGTGATCATTATAATCTTTGATAATAAATTTTTTGTGAACGTTAACAAAACCTGAGGCTCCAGAACAAGCAACTTTAAAAAGTTTATTTAGATGAACATCGTGATTTCCCTCTAGGTATGCAACCATTTTTCCTAAATTTAAAATGACCGTGATCTGATTAAAAAACTCTTGGTATTCTTTAATATATGCGTTATGACATCCGGCCATCAAATCAAACATATCTCCTAAAAATATTATCACATCTACTTCTTGGCAAACCTCACTCTTAAGAAAATCAATGACCTTGGAATACGCAAGATCAAACCTATCTGTAATATGAAAATCACTAATCGCAACAAATCTCATTTCACTCTCAT
>DYOQ01000011.1:0-12988 GCA_020720455.1 Bdellovibrio sp. | reverse complement strand
TCTCATTTCACTCTCATTTCAGTCCCAAAAAAACCCCTCCAAGAATTTACCCGGAGGGGATGGGCTTTTTTAAATTGGCCATATTATGGCCCGAAAAGCTGTTATAAAGTTATCACACCTTATCACAAGTCCGGAAGAACTTCACCAAGTGAAGAGTTCCTCCGAACTTTTATCTCATACATTATTTTAATAATCCTAGTGCACTATTTGGAATATTATTAGCTTGAGCTAATGTTGCAAGACCAGAGGCCTTGATAACGCTTGCAGAAGCTAACTTTGCGGTTGACTGAGCAACGTCAACATCTTGGATAACACTTCGTGCTGTATCCTGGTTGATTGTTTGAACTTCCAAGTTATTTACAGTTGACTGTAATCTACTTTGAATAGCACCTAGGTTTGCTCGATATGTTGTTACCTTGCTTATCGCTCCATCAATCGTCTCGATTGATTCTTTTGCTGAATCTTTTTCAGCAACACCTGTACCATCTATTCCAATAAACTCTGCTGTAGCATTTACGTCATCAGCATCAAACTTAATAACGTTAATTGCATCAGCAGTTGCTCCAACATGAAAATCAAGTGTTCCTTTTCCTGAATCACCTTTTAAAACAGGTGTTCCGTTAAATGTTGTTGCTTTTGCAATCCTATCAACCTCACTTACTAACTGCTGATACTCACGATCTAGCAGTCCTCTTTCACTGTCACCTACAGTGTCTGAAGCTGACTGAATTGTTAACTCTCTCATTCTTACCAAAATGTTAGTAGACTCTTCTAGTCCACCCTCTGCTGTCTGAACTAGACTGATACCATCGCTGGCATTTCTAGTTGCTTGACGTAAACCTCTAGTTTGTGCTTCTAAGTTTGTCGCGATCGCCAAACCAGCAGCATCATCTGCAGCTTTTGTGATCCTTTTACCTGAAGACAGTTTACTTAGTTCTTGTTCTGCCTGACCGGAAACTTTTCTCAAATTCTTTTGAACATCTTGTGAAGCAATGTTCGTCGCAATTCTTAAGCCCATTTTCTACTCCTGTTGAATTCTTTATCCGAATACTTTATTAATTTCGTCGGACAATAGACTCTTCGTCACTTTGAAATAAAACTTAACTACTTTGCTCTGTTATTTTTAAAAAAATATTGATTTTCCACAAATTCAAGATCTTGCAACAAATAATTATAATTAGGTGATCAACTTAATCTGCTACGAAGAATGGGAGGGCCATACCCTCCCTATATATTTAAAGGGGGGGATTAGCCTATCAATTTAAGAGCGACGTTTCCAGAAGCATTTGCTTGAGATAATACCATAGTACCAGAGTTGGTTAAGATATTTGCTCTAGCAAGCTTTGCTGTCTCTTCTGCAACATCAGCATCTCTGATTCGAGAGTTTGCTGCAGACAAGTTCTCCGTCTTAATTTCTAGATTGCTAATTGTTGACTGCAATCTATTTTGTAAAGCACCGAGGTTAGCTCTATTTCCGTTTACATGGTTAATTGCTTTATCAATAGTTTCCAAATTTTCTTGCGCATCTACTTTTGTTAACACTTTTGTCGATGCAATTCCAAGTGTGCTTGTAGTTGCATCTGTTGTTGCTGGAGTAAATGTCAATCTATCTTGTGTTGGATGATTCATTGTACCGATTTGAAAATCAGCATCTTCACCTTCACCATTTAAAAGACTTCTTCCATTATACTTTGTTGATTGTGAAATTCTATCAACCTCTTGGACTAGATGTTGATACTCATAATCACTAAACTGTCTCTCTGTTTCACCTACCGTATCTGATGCTGACTGAACTGAAAGTTCACGAAGTCTAATCAAAATGTTTGATACTTCGTTCAGGCCACCTTCTGCTGTTTGAATAAAAGAGATACCATCACCAGCATTTCTTGTTGCTTGTTGATTGCCTCTAATTTGTGCTTTTAATTTTTCACTGATTGCTAAGCCAGCAGCATCATCTCCTGCCTTAACAATTCTTTGTCCTGAAGAAAGTTTTGATAGCGCATTGTCTTGATCTCTTCTGATACCACTTAAATTTCTCTGCGCCTCAAGTGACTGGATGTTTGTGTTGATTCTTAAACCCATAATAGACTCCCCTGTTAAAAAACTTAATTCACCTCCTTGTACAAATTTGGGAATCTACTACCTTGTCTATTCCTAATTTTGAAGCACTCCCCATAGTCGCTTCAATGAATTTTTCGGAGTTTTAATAATTGACTTAAATTTTTCTTTCGGTTTTATGTTTTTGGCCGACAATTTTAGTATGAGATACGAGATAATTCTGTGATTATACGTTTGCAATTTTCGAATGAAATTTCATTACTACTTATACTTTTTTTGATTTTTGATTTTATAGATGGAGAGAGAGTGATAAAACCATCTTCTACATGAGAATGTTTCGCAAAACAGTTTTTCAAATACCCTTTTGATTTAACATCAACGTATTTTTTATCCTCTGTAGTAATACAAACTTTTTTATCACAAGAGAGAGAAGAAAAGATAAACGAAAAAAACTCCTGCTCAGTTGTTATACTAGGAAGAGTAATAACTGTAGAAATATGTTCTATTTTTTTAGAATCAAAAATAAAGTAATCAACCTTATCAATAGAATAAACCTGAATCACTTTTTTCCTTGTACTTTGCTAATAAGCTCAGTAGTAGAGTGGCCATCTTTAAATGAAAGACTCCTTACCTCACCTCCATTACCAATCACCACATCAGAACCGACAATATCACTAACCTTCCAATCTCCACCTTTAACCAGCAAATCAGGTAAGACAAGCTTAATGAGTGACAGAGGAGTATCCTCATCAAACACTTCAACAAAATCTACTGCTCTTAAATTTTCTAAAATAAACTTTCTACTCAATTCATCATTGATTGGCCGATCATCTCCTTTCAATCTCTTTATGCTTGCATCGCTGTTTAATCCAACAAACAGAAGATCACCACACCTTTTGGCCTCATTAAGATATTCTATATGGCCAGGATGAATTATATCAAAACACCCATTAGTAAAAACTACTTTTTTTTCTTTATTTATTTTAAGAAAATTTACAGCATCTAGGGACAAGTTATGCATCTTTATCTTCGACAACGATTGTATCAGAAAGTTTTCCCTGAAAATCAAATATAGAAGGTATTCCCGCTAATATTAACGATAATAACGTTACCGCAGCTCTAACGAGACTACTTTTTGCATCAACTTGAGCTCCATCCAAATTTACTAATTTTATTTTGAAAAAACTTTTTCCTGGTGATGCCACCATGTCAAAAATTGAAAAGAACGTTAAATAGTATATCGCAAAAACAGAGACACCAAAAATAACCAAGTCACCAACACCAATAACCGTTGCGATCTCACTAAACCTCACCCCAGAAACAACAAGTAATACTAAGCCAGTTATCGAAGTAAAAAGTGAGATAATTGAAATATCAATAAGCCAAGCGCCAAACTGAGACTGAAAATTTGCTTCGACTTTTTTTACAAGCTTATTTGAAGCAAGTCCCATTTCATGAGCGAGTGGGTTTAAAGATTTTTGTGCAAGAGAGCTCGATAGTGGAACAGTTGGAATCTCCCTCTTCATATCAATAGACGATTTTGGCCGAGCAAGACTAACTGGAGCGGGCATTGTTCTCGGACGAACCCCTTTAAGCGCACTATTCACTATCTCATCTTTATGAAAACCAAGACCTCGGTTAACAGGAGTAAACTCAATATTATCTAAATCAACTTCATGTGCATTAAACTTAAAAACGATCTCTGGCATCCGTTTATCTTCTAAATTATTGCTAACGTTATCTCTTTCCATCGACCGACTCCACGTAAATACTCTATTAATATTCCGAAACTATATACACTCAGATTCTCATAAAAGAAATAAGGCATCAAGCCAAAATAGGGCATCCATGAATAAATCCAACGCCACATGAAACGGCCGTCGGAGTTCGTAAAATATTTGTTGGCAAATGTATTATTAAGCAGTTTGGTAGCTCTCCTATCTCTCCCTCCTCAAAAGGTGCAAGCCCGCCCTCTGGCCCAACAATCATCAGAATTTTTTTACTCTTATGATTAAAATCACCAATTGTACTGTTAGATATGCTTGAAAAATAAATAACCATTTCATACCCAGCACAAACGGACAAAAATGATTCAAAATCTATTTCGCTGGCCACAACTGGCGCCCATGAACAGTTAGATTGTAAAACACCGCTCTCTATCACTCTTGTTATGCGCTCTAGGTTAAAACTATTTTTTGTTGCATACTCGCTGATCACAGGAATAATTCTGCCAATTCTAAGTTCAGCCGATTGCTTAAGAACTAACTCATATGCCTCCTTTTTAGGCACACATATCGCAAGATCAATTTTGCTGGTATTATTTTCATATGAGCACTCATCAACTTTTACAGTGACAGCTTTTTTATCTATATGAGAAACCTCTCCCATTCCAACAAGACCTCTTCCGTTCAAAATTTTAACATTTTCACCAACCCTAACTCTTGCAACCCTAACAAGATGTTCGTACATATCACCAGTGACGGTGATAGTATCGTTTGATGTCAACTGATTATGTTCCACTAATACTGCTCTCATTTTCTATCTCTTCTTACTCAAAACTAAAGAGGCCCAATCTCCCTTGGTTGAATGAGTTACCATTTGAAACAACCCATCTTTCAGATAAAAGTCTCTAGTTTCATCCAGCTGTGTCGACAAAATACCAGAAAGTACAAGGCTCCCACCAACAATTACAGATGACGCTATTAACGTGTACTCCGATTGCAATATGTCTACCAAAATATTTGCAACGACAAGTTCATACTGCTTATTTTGTTTTAAGTTTTGTCTACTGACAAGTACTGAGCCAAGGAGTTTACTAATATCAAAGTTTAGATTCAAATTGTGGTGACAATTATCTAAAGCATCTTTATCAACGTCACAAAAAGTCACAGCACATGCCCCCAACTTCAAAGCTGCAATACCTAAAATACCAGACCCACAACCAAAATCAAAACAGCTCCATCTGTTTGAACCTTCTGAAAATCTCACAATTTCTTGCAAGCATAAATTAGTCGTCTCATGCCCACCAGTTCCAAAACCCATTCCTGGATAAATGTAAATATTTTTCCCTTCTGTATATTCATCTCTCATCCATTCTGGAACAACTCGTATTTTATCATTTATATTAATTGGCTTAAATGAACTACGCCAAAGAGTGTTCCAATCCTCATACTTTTCTTCGGTTGCAGCAACGCTACAACTTGGACAACTGCTTTTTACATGCGCAACGAACTTCAGGTAGCTATCGTCTAGAAAAAAATATTTTCTACTGCTGCCATTTTTTTGATAACTTTCAACATCATTTAAAACATCGCTTGGAAGAATACCTCCTGAATATGCTCGCTCTCCCAAAATATCATCAACAATTTTTTCATCGATAGAATACTCTTCCACCCCTTCACAACCGCACTCAATAAACGCAAAACTGTCCAACTCTTCAAACAACCTAGTTGAACCGTTGTTAGTTGTCACAACTACAGTAAAAAATGATTTATCACTCATTAACAAATTCCTTAATATAAACTATTACCTAACAATTATATATTAACAACTCAACCCATTTGACAACAAGATATATCTTGAAAATGCTCTTCAATTCATGTGGATTATCTGCTACCGTTAGGAATCAAGAGGTAGCTAATGGTACACATTATGGAAATTCGCTCGTTCGGTGGACTTGGGAACATCGGCGGAAATATGATTGAGTTTACCATCCAAAAATCAAGATTCATAATTGATTGCGGAATACTATTTCCAAACAACGATTGCTTTGGAATCAATTACATTATCCCGAACTTATCAACAATACGTGAACCTGAAAATCTAGTTATCACTCATGGACACGAAGATCACATTGGCGCCATCACCCACTTTGTTGAAAAATTTCCAACCGTTCAAATCTGGGCACCACCATTTGCCTCAATGCTAATTAAGAGTAAACTCAAAGGGAGAAATCTCAAAGCAAAGATTAACACATATATAGACAACCAAAAAATCGAAATGGAGGATATTACTCTTCATCCAATCAGAGTAGAACACTCAATTCCTGATACTTTTGCAATTTTAGCAGTAAACAAAAAATTAGACCTCTCCATATTATATGCATCTGACTTTAGAAGGTTTGATATCAAAAGTTTTCCTAAGAAACTTATAGATAAAATTACTTATCGACTCATGCTTCCAGATAGCACAAATATCCTTTCAACAAACAAATCAAACACTGAAGATGACGTAAAGAAATCAGTGGAAGGAATTTTTAAGTCAATCAAAGGTAGAATCTTTGCTACAATGTTTGCTTCAAACATTGACCGAATCGAAACCTTTATTGAAGTTGCTATAAAAAACAAACGAAAAATCGCTCTTATTGGAGCATCAGTAAATAGCTATGTCGACGGGGCCATCGAGCTTAAACTTCTACCTGCTAATTTAAAATTTGTCGACAGAGCAAGCATTGATCAAGACGATGAAAATATTTTAATTATCCTCTCTGGATGCCAAGGAGATTTTAAAAGTGCATTAAGACGAGTAGCATATGGCGATGACAAATCACTCATGCCAAGATCTACTGACACATTTATCTTCAGCTCCAAAACAATTCCTGGAAATGAAAAACAGGTTGATAACATTAAAAATGCTATCTCTAAATGTGGCTGCACAATTCTTGACGACACAAGTGGAGTCCACGCATCAGGACACCCTGACATAAAGGACTTAAAAGAGCTCTATGCAGCATACCGGCCAACTGACGTTATACCAGTACATGGTGAAACGCTGTTCTTAAACTCCCATGCCAAATTCATTAAAGGTTTTTATCCCAACACTAACGTCCACATTCTCTATAACAATTCAACCTTCACACTTGATTCAAAATTTAATAGTACCATCACACACGATGATGAATATAAAATGGTTGCAATTCATGGCAATGGAATTACTCTTGAAAAAGAGACATTATCAGAACGCCGTAAATGTGCATCTAATGGAGTTGTTTTTATCTCAAACTTTCCAAAAAATAAGCGTTACTCAACAGTTGGAATTCCAAAACTTTCGGAAGAGACTTGCGCAATGATTGATGATGCTATCAACAGGTGTTGTAATGATAGCGAAGAATTAAAAATATCAGTCAGGAGAATTCTTAATGGCCATCTAGGCTATAAGCCGACTGTTGTTATACATACTTGAGTTATAAATGAATATTAAAATAAAACTAGGTTAATCTATGGTGAAAATTTTCAAATCACTGATGATCTTGCTAATGTTTTTTTCATGTTCTTTGTTTAATGTTCAAAAACATACTGTGCTAAATCTGACGATTAAAACATACGATAATTTTTCAAATGAATATATATCAACGATTGAGAATGATCTCCTTTTTTTAGATGAAGTAAAATTAAATGATTTTGCTACAGTTATCACTTCAAATATTTCGATTGTAGATATAGATGAAAACAATTGCTCTAGTCTTCAAGTTGCATGTGTTTTTCCAGATCGATCAAAAATAATTTTCATCCGCCCAAGCTTTTTCAAGCTTAATCAAACAGAACGTCTTGGAACATTACTTCATGAGGTTGCACATATTAAGCTGAGAAACTTTGATCATGTCCCATGTGTTTCCCCTCTCATAACGAACACAGAGTGTGACGAACACGCCGATTTAGCATTTGGCCTTGAATTACAATTCTATAAAGCTCTAGATTCTGTTCGACCTAACACCCAAACAAAACGCTGCATTGAAAAGACAAAGATAAGAATTAATAATTTGGTTTTATAACACAACGATTACTTGTTAAATCCAAAATATCTCCTGACTTAAGATATTTCTGTAAACAATTTCTGTATTCTATTCTCATAAAGGCATCAATATGTTTTCCATCTTCTATTTCCCAAACAATTTTAAAGGTTGATTTGATTTTTTTTGCAACCTCTTTGCTAAACCTAGGAGGGACAACAGTATCACTATTACCAGTAATCAATAGTGTTGGTGGAAAAGTGAACTGTTCAATATTTAGAGGTGCCCTATCATCACTAACTAAAAGATACGCTAATGGTGACATAGGCCAAGTTGGCCAAAATGACCGCAACTTATCATTTGCGATCTCTTTGTATGAGAGAAACGTTGAGTCTAGTATCAACAAATCAATTGGAAAATCTTGTTTTTTATTAAAGTAGAATCTCTGTAGGCCGTCTAGTAAAATTACTCCGCCAAGACTTTGGCCAACTAATATAATTCGTTTATATTTACCTCGCAAATATACTTTTGCAATTTCTGAGAACATCAATGACATATCTTCTGAAATTTTATTTTGAGATGGTTTGCCATCAGAGATACCATAGCCACGATAATCAAATGCCAAGAGATCACTCTCTGTATTAATTGACCATTCAAATTGTTTAAAATGCGATGAAACATTTTCAGCATTTCCATGAAAGAGCACAATCAAACTGTTTTTATATTGAATTTTCTGGTTAGGAGAACTTATTAGCCAACAACCTAGCGTGATATTATCCTCTGTATTGAAATATATCGCTTCAAGGTTGTTCCCGTTGCTCCGTGGGTCAAAGTAGAGCAACTTTGTCGGCTGATAAAACAGATGTGTGCATGAGGTATTTAGTAGGATTATTAATAGAACAACCAGGGAAATTATATTTTTTTCTTGAAAGCAAATAACCATTGTATATTCTCATCGGCAGGTGAAAAATTTAACACATATTTAAAATCTTGCTATTTCTTTGCATAACACTAATAATTTATAAATTATAAAACTTTAACTTAGAGGAGATGGAATGAAAAAGTTTTTTACTATCGCATTATTGTTAGGAGTTAATCATGTTTTTGCTGCAGGATATGGTACTGCAGGTTGTGGACTTGGATCGCTTGTAATTGGTAGCCAACCAGGATTTATGCAAGTTTTTGCTGCCACAACCAATGGTACATCAGGTAGTCAAACTTTTGGTATCACGTCAGGTACATCAAACTGCGCCGGCGGTGGAAAAACAGCGACTCAGTTTATTGATGTAAATAAAGCATCACTTTTGAATGATGCAGCAAGAGGAGATGGCCAAACTCTTTCTGCGCTAAGTGAAATCTACGGTTGTAAAAATTCAGCTGAGTTTAGCACTCTTGTTAAAAGCAATTATTCAACAATCTTTGCAACTAAAGATACTGCTACTATCGACAGCAATATTCAAGCTGCAATTAAAACAAGCGGCCTTCCTTGTAAAGGATAATCTTGAGTGATTTACCAAGGGGCCTTCGGGTCCCTTTTTTTTTACTCATCTTAATTCCGACCTTATTGTTTGGTTATTCAACTGAAGACGCAATAACAAAAAAAGAATTGTGGAAACATGTCGAATGGGAAAGGCTTATGCATTATCGCCGAACCCTATTTTTTTACGGCAGAAGTGAAGCTGACTCTCCAAATTTTTTTATTGCAAAAGATGGAAAAAGCAATCTTAAAAATGAATTACTGCAATTTGCAAAGATGGCCATTAATCCAGTCATGGTCGACGACAAACACCCTGTGTGTCGATTTCCTGCAAGAACAAAATGGTTGTATGGAAAACTAGAAATTTCTCTTCCGAAAAATCTTTTTTCTAGCTGCAACTTGTATCAATCTTATTTAAAATTTATTGAAACAGAAAAGGTCCACTTAGTTTTTTCTTCCTACTATTTAGAGTCTCCAGCGTCAGCATTTGGACACACTTTTTTGCGGATGGAGCGACCAATAAATCAATACACCACCGACAGTGATTTACTCGATTTAGGAATTAACTCCGCCGCAATGGTTACAACCTCGAATGCCTTGTTTTATGCATTCATGGGCATTATTGGTGGCTTCGAAGGACGATATTCCGCTATCCCCTATTTTTATAAAGTACGAGAATACAGCGATTATGAATCGCGCGATTTATGGAGCTATGAGCTTAATTTAAGCAGAAACGAAATTGATCGAATGATCGACCACCTTTGGGAACTTGGTGATACCTCTTTTGATTATTATTATTTTACAGAAAACTGTAGCTACAACATGCTAACGTTGTTAGAAGTTGCCAGATTTAACTTAGACCTTATAGATAAATTGCCACTACTTTACACCGTACCCTCTCAAACTGTGCAGATTGTGCACAGTATTCCAGGTCTTGTAAAATCAATCAAAAGCAAACCTAGCCTTCGAAAAACTTTTGACTACAACTTTATAAAAATGTCTGCTATACAACAGCAAACAATGTTAGATGCTTATAATAATCGAAATATTGATCTGGTCAGAAGTAATAACTTAAGTCCTACCGAGCAACTTGATGTACTAGACTCACTTATTGAATATGTCGACTTCAGACACTCCAAGGAAATATTGCTGCAAACAGGCCCTGTTAACGAATGGAAAAATAAAATTTTGCTAGAACGAAGCGTCTTAGCAAAAATTGCCAACGGCCGAGAACCTATTTTAGACATTAGCGAAGCGCCTCATGTTGGACATGGAACAAGACGATTAGAAGTTTCGACAACTAGTATTAGCAAAGATCTTGTAAGCTATAATTTAGGTTACCGCTTTGCTTTACATTCTCAAATGGACCCAGAACAGGGAGAGCCATCACTAGCAACACTAGAGTTTGGAGATGCTCAACTATCTTTTGAAAATAAAAAAATCCAATTGAACAAATTTGATATTGTTGAAGTTATGGCGCTTAATCCATGGACAAAGTATCATCACCCTTTAAGTCTAAAAGGTAAATTCGGAGTATCTAAAGATAATTATTTTTGTAACAATTGCTCCGTTCTTGATCTGGGAGGAGGAACTGGTATTACCTTTCTTCATAACGAACGAGCAACCGCTGCATCGTTTCTAAGTGCACGAGCAATTAGTAATAAAAAAATAAAAAACCACTACCAATTAATTTCATCATTAGATTTTAACACTAAGCTTAGAATTCATAAGGCATTTGCAACGTATAGTAATTTTAGTTACAACGTCCCAGTATATGACTACCGTCCATACTTGCAATTTGATCTTGATGCATATATTTACGTTAATAATAGTGTAACCTTCTATTTTAAAAATCAGCTATCAGAATATGTTGATTACCAGATAACCTCTGGGATATTCTATTATTTTTAAAGGAGTTATTTATTATGAAAAAGGTTTTAATACTAATCATTGCCTTAAATTTATTTGGTTGTGCCAACATCAAACATCTTACGAGCACGAGCGTTGCAGACGTCAGAGGTTTTAATCGTAATGTTTCTTTAAGAAATGAGGTGGATGACAAAGTTAAAACAATTACCAATCTTGAAGCTAAAAAATGTACGTTCATCCAAGATGAAAAAGCTAAAGATAATGCTCTAGATTCAGGCAAGGAAATGGCTACGTATTATTTAAAAGACAAGGCAATAGCGGCAAAGAGCAATGCCATCGTAGTTTCAGAGTTTACAAAAATAGGTGATTATTATTATGAAGTATCTGGAAAGGTTTATCGTTGTGGCAAATAAATGCACAAGTTTTTCTAATGTACTACTTAACCGTTAACCGCTAAAAATCCCTCAATCGCATAATATGGCCAATTATCAACATCGCAAATTAGTTCATTCTTAATTCTTATAGAATCTGAATTGAAAAATTCAGCTGAAAACTTCACACCCTTTTTGATAGATTTTTCTTTGCAAAAAACTTCCATAGATTTTAATCTTCCACCTTTTCCGGCCTTAACTTCAATCGGTAATATTCGACTATCTACCGTAATTAAAAAATCAATCTCTGCCTTTTCAATTTTTTTATCCTTTAACCAGAATAGTGCTTCAGGATTGCCATACGTATTATAGTAATAAGACAAATGTTGCGCTATAAACTGTTCCGCCAAAAAGCCTTTGGATAAAAAAGATTTTTCAAATAACGTACTTAACTCATCCCACTTTATTTGATGCGCACAATTAATAAGCCCGATATCTAGAAAATAAATTTTAAAAACGCTTTGATCAACTCCGGCCCGCAAAGGAATTCCACTGGCGTTTGTGTGATAACACGGAGTCACTATCCCGGCCCTTAAAAACAATTCTATCACTTTTTTAATGTCTGATCCTCTCAATGCTTGATCAATATGTTGATAAATAATTTTTTTTCCTAGATAAAAAGGAATTTTTTGAAACAAATTATTTAGCCGATCAACCTTTGCCCTCTTTTCATATTTTGGAAAATCGCTTGAATATGCAGTAAGGATTTCTTCTTGGATTTTCCTAACCTCAACAAACGACTTTGTTTCAACATATGTTTTTACTGCTCTTGGCATTCCACCAATGAAAAAATATTTCTTTGCTTCTTCGATTAATCTTTCATGCGCAAATCTAGGAATTTTGTTATCTAAAATATTTTGAGCAAGTTGATTTTCTCCAATAGCATTCAGGTACTCTGTAAACGTCATTGGTGAAAGCCATAAAAAAGATACTCGACCAACAGGAAAAGAAATTTCCTCTTGATGTAAAACAATTTCCAACAGTGAACCAGCGCAAATTACTGCACACTCAGGTGACTCTTCAAAAAAATATCTTAGCCTCGATATCGCAAGCGGCGTGGCCTGAATTTCGTCGAGAAATATTAAACTATTTTCCCCAATTTTCTTTGATGAAATCATCTCAATTTCTTGTTTCCAAGAAGTAATATTAAAATCTCCATCAAGTGATCTAAACCTATTTTTTTCTAGATTTATCTCGATCAACTCGAGATTATTTTCTTTAGCAAACATTCTAACAAGTGTTGATTTTCCCACTTGCCTTGCTCCTCTTAGTATAAGAGGCTTCCTATTTTTTTCCTGATACCATTTTTTAAGCGCGTCAATTTTTAGTCTTTTCATAAATCATATGTTATCAAATATTTATCACTTTAAAAAGACAAAAACAGGTGTGTTTTCAGCACAAAACATATCGAAAACAGTGGTGTTA
>DYOQ01000057.1 GCA_020720455.1 Bdellovibrio sp. | reverse complement strand
ATTGTTAATGGTACCGAAGAGAATTTGAAAATGCCACTATTTTTAAGTACTAAGACTAGGTTATAAAGAATGTGCTCTTTTCCATTGCAAACAAACTGCACAGTGAAAGATGTCCATTTTAGTTAGCACCAACTAAAAATCAAGGATCTATAACTGATATCCGATTTTAACGTACCAAGCTGATATTTCGTAATCAAATAGATAGACATCTCGATAACCACCCTTAATTTGAGCATCAGAGTAGGAATACCCGATCGTTCCCGAAAGAGAGTAGCTGAATGAATACTCTAGCGAAATATCAAGCGCCGTGAATCCTCCATCATCATCGCCGCCACTCGAAAATTCACCAGATTGAACAAAAGATTTTCCAATACCAAATTCAGTCGTTAAGGTTAGGTCGTCAATGAGATTAAACGAGGCCCCGATATAATTATAAATACCCCACAACTTATGGGCCAATCCATCTTTTCCATGAGTGTACTCATTAAAATTGTAGTATCCACCTGGAACAGTATAAAGAGAAAAAACAGAGTTGATTTTTTTTAATAATGTTAGAGAACTTCCAATACTTGCAACTAAATCTAATTCTTGTGACTTGTCAGATGTTGGGAGAGTTACTCCAAATTTTAATTTTGCATCAACACCAGAGCTCTTTGGCCTTGCCACTCTATATTTAAAATACAGTTTAGTGTCTTGTAGCTGTAGATCACTCTCTCCGATATCTTTCTCGTAAATTTTCACAATTTGCTGATAAGCGTACAGTTTAAGATCAGCAGCAGTAGCATAAGAATAAAGAACTGAAGCAACAGTTGATTGATCATAATTATCGATAAACCCCATATCGTGCTCAAGCTCAAGTAACAGACCCCAATCTTTCTTTTCCTTTGCAACGACTACTGGGCCTAGGCATAATAAGGAGGCCAAGATCAAAAATGTTACAATTCTAAAAGGTAACACCTACTCCTCTTTTACACCAAGATACATCCCATACATCCAGACGAGATCGTTCTTAGCGCTGTTAATACTTCCTTCGCCGTACCCAGATTTAATCTGTTCAATCAAATTGTACGCATACTCAGACTTGGACTTATCTACAAGATAAACATACCCGTCATGCTTAACAAGACCGACTACTGAACCTACGCTAATTTCAGGATGGACAGAACTTCCAATAACAAAATCCGTTTCAACAGTTTTTAACTTACTAGCATTTACACCAAAATTATCAATAAACTCTGGGCCACTAAAACGTAAAACTTTCATCCTATCTATTAATGAATTATCACCTTCATTATTTCCATTAAACGCATTCATCGCATAGAGCGATCTTGCATAAGAGGCAAACCAAATATCCATATCAACTCGTATCGTTATAGTATCTTCGAAAGCTTTATTTATCAGTCCAGCAATTTTACTTTGGTTAGCAACGTGAGAAACGACATCTGAAGTATAAGTCAGATATGAAGCATAGTTCATTGGCCGAGATGGATTATATAAAATCCCTTCATCACCAATTAAAAATCTCGTTGCAAAAATTTTATCACTTAAAATACCAATTCTTTCTACCGCTCCATATTTTTCCTCGTATTCAGTCTGCCACGGGCGATCGGCCGAACTCTGCTGTATTACGCTATCAAAGAACGCCACTGACAATTTAACTGCCTCAAGGAACTGATCATTAATTTCGTTCGCCACCTCTTCTTTCTCATCTTTTGAAAGAGAACTATTATTTCGAAGTTTACTGGTGATTTTATCTGGAGTGAAATCGGTTCTCCACATTGGTAGAAATTTTTTGATATTAAACATCGTCTCAAAAATTCTTGATGCATATCCAGTTGTGTCCCAATATGCTCTATTGTAACGGTAGTTTAAAACATAATACAACTTATCATAATCTTCAATCATACTCTTAATAACTTCAGTCGGTGTAGCGCCGTGATCCCAAGTATTGCACATGGCATTTAAAAACTTATGCTCATCTGTACAAAAAAGAAATTTCTTTTTTGTATCAACTTTGCCATCGCTATATGCATAAAGAATTGCAGCTTCATCATAAGACTCCCAACCAAGATCAGAGTGCATTTCATCTTCAAGACTTAAATAATCCATTACACTTGAACTCTTGGCCTTAATCGTTTTATCTTTTCCCGCAGCATCTCTAATCACTCGATCTGTATGAAAATTCTTTTTATCAACAGAACCAAAAAAGTTATGCCTTAAATTTAAATTATGTCCAAACTCATGAATCGCTGTTCGGTACAAAATATTACTTAGAATTGTCTCTTCATCAACGCCATCAATTAGGCCTTGTCTAATATCTGCAACGTGGTGTTCTACTGGGTAACGACACCCACCTGTTTGATCATGCTTATGAGCGGCCATATCTCCGATCACCTTATTGACAGCACTATCCATCTTCAACGCTTCTTGTTCAAAAAGCGTTTGCTCATCTTCTCTCATTAATTCAGCAATCTTCTTATGATCCCTTTTAACAAAATATCCACTCTTTAAACTGTTAACATCAACTCTTGTAAACTCATTAAAGTATGGATGAGAGTAAATACTATTTTGCATTAAATCTTGAAAAACTCCTCCTGCTTTCGTCTCGCTTAAATTCATTGGAACGACTAGCTCATTTGCGTTAACACCAAGAAACGCTTCCATTCTAGCGTTCAAGGTTGAACTTTCTATCTTTTTTCCATTTTCTAGGCCATCGCTAATTCTCTTCATGTAGTACTTCAAATAGCCTGTCCATAAATTAACATTAGCAGAAACAATCTCTCCAGTTCGAGGGTCTGTTCTCATCGGCCCATACCCAAGTGGAGCAACTGGGTTTATCTCTTCTATTAAATTGATAAATGAGTACCTAATATCACCAATCTCTTTAACCTTTCCATCAACTCCATTATTCTCATGGATTCTAAATCTAATTTTATTACCAGTTTGCTCTAAAAGTTTATTCGTTCTAGCAAACACACCAATTTTAGGATCAGTAAAAATCCATTTATATTTTTCTGGAAACTCTTTTGAGAAAAAATAGTGGTGCTCTTTATTGGTATCCCACCTGTTCATAAAAAGAGTAATCTTCGACATATTTGTTTTAGAATCTAGTTGTTCCTTTGTTGTTGTAAAATAACCATACTTCGACCTTAAGGGGTCACTATCTCCACTTTTATAAACGAACGGTTTATACTTACTATTTTCAAGAAGCTTAAACGAGTGTCTATAGCTAACCGTATAAGCTATATCGGAGTGAACCTGCCTGCTCATCGAGATATCGCAAGCTCCTGTTGCTTCATACTGCACAGCTGTTACGAAGGAAAAATAGTCCTCGGTTATCTCAACACTATCATCAACCACGTTGGTACTCTTAGCATCAAAGCAACCATCTTCCGATATTAGATCTGACAAGGTATGTCCGGCCAAATCAACTTTAAAATTTCTTTTTTCATTCCACTCTTTGTCATCATCTTCGACTTCAACGTTAGCAATCTTTCCACTACTATCGTCTAATTTAGTATCATGATGAGTTATACTCCACTGGTTAATTAAAGATCTCGAAGTATTAACACTCTCCTTGTCATATAAACTTTCGGCGCTATAAAAAGATAGATTCTCTTTTGTGAACTTAAAGTATCCCATCTTTGTTGGGCCTTGAAGTCCAACAAATGCAAAACCACCATTTTCACTAACGTTAACTACAGTACTACTGTAGAGATATGCTTTGGTCGAGCCACTCGTTCCAACAAGTTGTTCTTTGTTATACTGATCGCGATGAAGAGTTTTATCATCTTGGACAGGTCTTTCCTTCGCGCAGCCAAGAAAGATTAGAAATGAAAATGAGATTACTTTTTCTAGCTTATTCATTCTACACCCCCTCTTTAGAGTAAATCAGTAAAGATGATAACTCTCCATCTGCAAAGAACAATGCCGCTCCATCTTTTGCAAAATGAATTGAGTCTAACTGATCATCGCCCTTTGCTGACCAACTCGGCAAATAGTTACAACTAAAATCTTTTTTCTTGATTTTTTCTCTATCTATCTCGTGCAACATTTTTTCAAATGTCTCTTTTGCTCCATCTGTTGCAGCAACGCTAAACTCAGCTAGACCACAAAGGTTTGTTACGCCTTTTAGAAGGCTTCCTTCAATTCCAACAACTTTAAACTCTTTAACTTCTGAACTCTCTCTCACTAAAACAAGGTGCAAGTTAACCCCTATATCAGAGATGTTAATAACTGATGTTGTTAATTTCGAAATTTTACTTCCGCCCTCTTTATAAATGGGCATATCGACATACTCTGTATAACTAACTAAATCTGTATAACTTTTATCACCTTGGATTAGCTCTCCAACGGCACTCCCTTTTAATTTATCAATCTCTCTTAATTTTACAATTGAACCCAAATTAACTCCAAAAAGTTTTTTTCCACTAGTATTCATTGATATAAAATCAACATCTGAAATTAAGTTACGAAAGACCAGCTTATTCATCTCAGTAGAACCAATCTTCGTTCTTGCTATATAATCAATATTTCCTTGAATTTTTCCAATATTGTACTGAATAAAATCGCCCTCACCTTTTGTTGGTGAAAACCACAAAACCTTAGATTCAAACTGAGTATCGCTTGCTAAATGGTGCTTACCACTGACTCTGACGCTTACCACCCGATCAGTTCCGCTATTTAAATCCGTGATCCTTTCAACCAAAAGATCATTAAATTTTTCAATAAAATCTAGCTGATCACTCTCTTGCTGAATACCTAAATTCATTTGCAACTTTGTATTAGGTATTAACAAAGCAAGAGCACTCTCAGAGACTCCCGACAACTGAATCTGACTTGCAAATTTTCCTTTTAGATAAAACCCTGTTGCCACATCTTTTGCAAGTGGCGCCAACTGATCCCTGCCAAATGTTGATCTAGCAAACGTAGCATAGACTTCACCATAAAGGACATTGATCTCTTTTTGTCCAACAAAAGGAAGGCCAACCGCACCTGCTTGCTTAGTACTTAGATCTTCAAAAGAATCATCCATCCCAAAAACTTTTTTATCTTCAGAGATAAATGTACCCGTAATAAGGTCAAACGTAGTATCAAAAATATTCTTACTCTCTTCTTCACTCTTACTTCGTACAAATCGTATTTCTGATAAAGCTTTTCTATCATTACTAATCATCAACATTATTTTAGGAGAGATAAGCAAAGTATATGGCGCATCCTTAAATCTCTTTGTTTCACAAAGGTTTTCCTCATAACAGTCAAACGACTCATCCTTACTCTCAAACCTATTATATATTTTTCTCATTAAAGATTTGCCATCAGGATCACTCTCGGTAAAAAAACGGTTTAAGTCATCTCCAAGTTTTAAGTCACCAATCCCATCAACTCCTGTTCTAAAAATACCTTGATAAGCTTTAAAAATAATCACCAACTCAGGAACTTGCGGTGGAGTAGTTCTCCATAAAATCTGCAAACCCTCTTTATATACTGCCCACTCATTAGAATCACTATTTTTCGCAACAACTTCTGGTATTGAAAGAACTTCCGATGCTTCAGAAAAGTTCATATCCATCGTAATACCGGCGACACCACCGTTATATAAAATATCCTTACTGCTATTTTCTCTTACTAAACCGTCCTGATTATCTTCATCTGTTCCAGCTGTCAGTAGTGGCCCAATCTCAAACGGAGAAAAAATTTGTGTTGTCAATTCCTTATCTGTTGGTAAATTTGGGGCCCTTCTATCATACTGCTTAGGAGAGTCCGAGCAAGATACTACTAGCAAGAGTGACATTAACGTAACGATGGCCATACATTTGTGATCCATAAAAAACCTCTCATTTTTTCATAAAACAAGTTTGACAAATCATATCATTACGCCATGCATGCAATCTCGTAATTTGGGCCAATTGTAAAATCTTCATACCTGTGATTATTTTTTAGACAGACAAAAATACTATTTTTTGGACCAATCTCCAAAAAATAGTACTAAATTCTGGACTATACTCCAAAATTTAGGATATACTATATATAATACTATAAAAACCAAACCTTAAGGTACGACACAGGGGAGTATTTCATGGAGCGCTACCTTGAAAATCAGATAATATCAGACTTACAAAAAAAAATGGTATTTATTGGCGGGCCACGTCAAGTGGGTAAAACAACACTATCACGAAAGTTAGCAACAAATAATCAATCCTATCTTAATTGGGATGACGAAGAAGATAGAGAACGAATATTAAAAAAAAATTTTCCTGTTACTGACCTATGGATTTTCGATGAAATACACAAATACAGAAATTGGAGAAATTTGTTAAAAGGTCTTTATGATAAAAATAATGCAACAAAAAAAATTTTAGTCACAGGTAGTGCAAGACTTGATCTGTACAGAAGAAGTGGTGACTCACTTCAAGGAAGATACCACTATCTACGACTACACCCAATAACTCTTGACGAACTCTCAAGCGACTCACAAAAAGATCTTGAAACATTGTTTACGCTAGGTGGTTTTCCTGAACCATTTTTAGGGGGGAACCATGTTGATGCAAAAAGATGGTCGAGAGAATACCGACAACGAATCTTACGTGATGATATTTCATCGATTGAGACTATTTCAGATATCACTAGTGCTGAAATTCTAATGTTGCGCCTACCAGAACTTGTTGGTGGTACTCTCTCTATAAATTCTCTGCAAGAAGATATGCAAACAAGCTTTAAGACAATCCAACGCTGGTTAACAATTTTTGAGCACTGCTACGCAATTTATAGACTGCGATGTTTTGGTGGGCCAACAATTAAAGCGCTTAAAAAAGCTCAGAAGCATTACCATTTCGACTGGACATTAATTCAAGATATTGGACTACGATTTGAAAACTTATGTGCTGGACATTTACTTAAATGGTGTAACTTCTTCGAAGATATTCACGGTCGTGACTTGGAGTTATGTTACTATCGAGACAATGAACAAAGAGAGGTAGATTTTGTTGTCACAGAAAATAAAAAACCGATTCTTTTTGTAGAAGCAAAGAGCAGCGAAAAAACAATATCTCCTCATTTAAAATTTTTAAAACGGAAATTTCCAAACGTTCCGGCCTTTCAAGTGCTATATCAAGGTGGCCATCACTTCGCAAGCGGAGAAGGTATAATAGTAGGGCCTGCCAGATTAATGTTCAGTGAATTAAAGAAAATTATTGAAGATGGCGTACCGCCTACGCTCTAGAGACGCTAATAACCTCTTTCAAAGACTCTATCGCGCTTATGGCCTTTAATAGCTCTGTATAATCGTGAACTTCAATCTCAAAAAGAAAACTGCCCTTGCGATCAGGAAGAGATCTAGCTACAGCACTTCTGATATTAATTTTTAGTCCATTAATTAGCTGAGAGATTAACGACAGTACTCCTGGCTTATCATGAGTAATAATTTTAATATTAACAGGATGCTTAGTATTTAAATCTGCATTCCACTCAACATGAACATTTCTTCCAAACTCAGCATGATCTACTCTTGTACATTCAGCAGTGTGAACAGTTATGCCACGCCCTCTTGTGATATAACCAAGAATAGCATCTCCAGGAATTGGGTTACAACATTTCCCCATTCGAACTACGACATCACTCATTCCATCAACAATAATCGCATTGTTACTTTTTAATCTTTTCTGATTAGATTTAGAAAGTTTCTCTGCAAATGGTTTTATATCAATATCATCAACCTCATGCCTCTTCTCTTCCAAATAAGGAATGGCCGAAACAATTTGGCCAGTAGTGAACTTACCCGAACCAACATGAACATAAAAATCATCCAAAGTATCAACTTTAAAATGAGATAGGCACTTGTCGACCATCCCATTTTTTCTAAGCGCTCCAATATTTGTTGCAAACTTTTTAAGCAACTTATCGACAATATCTTCACCAACCTCTTTAAACCTGCTTCTTTCGACTTTCAAAAGCCACTGTTTAATTTTTGCCTTGGCCCTTGTCGTCTTAACAATGTTTAACCAATCTTTTGATGGTGCCTGAGTCTTACTCGTTAGAATATCAACGGAATCTCCAGATTTTAACCGATACTTAAGCGATACCATCTTTCCATTAATTTTAGCACCAACACAGTGGTTCCCAACTTCAGTATGAACAGCATAAGCAAAATCCAGAGGAGTCGAACCATACCGAAGCTCATGAACATCACCCTTTGGTGTAAATACAAATACGCCACCAATATCGAGATCATTTTTCACAACATCCATGAACTCACTATTATTTTTTAGCGCTTTATTAAACTCTAGGAGCTCTTGAACCCAATCTAGCTTGTTAATAGATTTTCCACCCTCTTTATATTTCCAGTGAGCAGCAACACCTGTTTCAGCAACAAGATCCATCTCCATCGTTCTGATCTGCACCTCTATTCTTTCTGCCTTCGGCCCAATAACGGCAGTGTGTAGACTTTGATAGTTATTTACTTTTGGAATGGCGATATAATCTTTAAATCTTCCTGGTATTGGAGTAAACGACGAGTGCATGACCCCAAGGACTTTATAACATTCGGTAATGTTATCGACAATGACTCTAAATGCAAGCACGTCTTGAATCTGCTCGAAATCAACTCCTCTAGACATCATTTTCTTATAGATAGAGTAGAAGTGTTTTGGCCTTCCCTTTACTTCGGCCTTGACAGAAAACTCCATTAACTTGAATTTTAAAATATCGATAACCTCTTCGATGTACGAATTTCTCGCTTTACGGTTCATCGCAACTTTTTCGGCCAAACGGTAATAGACCTCTGGCTTTAGAAATCTCAAATAGAGATCTTCTAGCTCAGCTTTTACTGAGTTAATACCAAGCCGACTAGCAAGCGGGACATAAATATCAAGAGTCTCTTGAGCTATCTGTTTTTGTTTCTCATCAGACATGTATTGAAGCGTTCTCATGTTATGCATTCGGTCTGCTAATTTAACGATGATGACCCTAATATCTGCGGCCATGGCCACAACCATTTTGCGAAAATTTTCGGCCTGAGACTCTTCTCTCGTTTTAAACTCAATCTTAGATATTTTTGTAAGTCCAACTACTATCATTGCAATATCACCAGAGAACTCTTTCTCAATCGTTTCTGGGGTAATCTCGCAATCTTCAACAACATCGTGAAGAAGGCCGGCGATAATACAATCTAGATCCATCTGCAATTTTATTAACGTAGATGCCACATTCAGAGGATGAATTATGTAATCTTCTCCCGAAGATCTTTTTTGTCCCTGATGAGCTTTTTCTGCAAAGCCATACGCTTTTTTTAAAACTGCCAAATCAACATCTGGAAAGTAAGCTTCGACCCTGCTAACCAACTTATCTATAGTTAAATCTCTTTCGTGGGAAAAATCGAGTCTATCCATTAGCTTACCAAAACCCCACTTATAATTTTATAGATTTCATCATATGCTCTATCAATATCATCATTAACAACTAAATAATCGTAATCATCTTTTCTCTTTAACTCACCTTGGGCATTTTTCAAACGGACTCCAATAACTTCATCACTATCAGTCCCTCTCTTTATAAGTCTCACCTTAAGCTCTTCGATACTTGGTGGCGCAACAAAAATCACAGAGGCACCACGGCCAAAATGTTTCTTAACGGCATCTGCACCCTGAACATCAATGTCAAATAGTAACGAGTCACCACGAATCACACTGCTTTCTACAAACTCTTTTGATGTACCATACAAGTTAGAATGAACAGTTGCCCACTCTAGAAATGAATCCTTATCCCTTCTCTGGATAAACTCTTCTTTCGTCAAATAAAAATAGTTAATTCCTTCTTTTTCTCCATCTCTCATTGGACGTGTAGTACATGATATTGACTCTTTTAATTCTGGAAAATCTGCTCTTATTTTTTTTAATAATGTTGATTTACCAGCACCACTTGGGCCGACAACAACAATAATTTTTCCTTTTTGTTTAATCATGGAATTTTCCTACTCCAAATTTAGGGCCTGCTCTCTCATTTTTTCTAAATTCACTTTCAAATCAACAACTGCATCTGAAATAACTCCAACATCTGACTTTGAACCAATGGTGTTCGTCTCTCTATTTAGCTCTTGCATAATAAAATCAATTTTTCTGCCAATTTCACCACCATCATGCAGTAGCTTATCAAGAGTTTGCAGATGTGAGTCGATTCTATCTAACTCCTCACTAATATCCATTCTCTCTAAATAGTATACCACCTCTTGCAAAAATCTGCTCTTATCAATTTCCATCCCTAAGAGATGTTGCTCAAACTTCTTCTCAAGTCTATTCTTAACAACCGACTCAAACTCTCCACTACTGTTTTTTACAAGCTTTACATATCGAGTATAATCTTGAAGATGAGTTTTAATAACAGCTACAAGCTTTCCCCCCTCAACGATCCTCGAACGTACTAATTCTTCAAGTGCGATGTCGTAAGTTTTTAGGGCCAAACGTTCGAGTGAAGCTCGTTCATTTTCTATGTCACTATCTCGAAAATAATCCTTTAAAAAATCTACAGGATTTACTGCTAAAGAGCCGCCAGCTTCTAAAATAAGATCTTTTGTTTGAGCTAAAAAAGTTTTTATTTTCGCAACATTTAACTCACCATCAAGTGAATCGTTGCTTAGAACTCTTTTATGAGTAATATTTATTTCGAAAGAACCTCGCTTCATCTGCTCTTCAATTTTTTTTCTTAGTGGTATTTCAAGAGAAGATAGTATTGAAGGAAGCCGAAATCTAAAATCCTTAAAACGATTATTTACGCTCTTGATCTCAACAGTAACAATACCGAGTTCACTAGAAAATTCGGCCCTTCCAAAGCCGGTCATTGAGTGCACACCCATTTCCGTTCTCCAACTTAACTAAAATTTTTATTGAACAATCGTGATTGTATTATTCCCGATTTTGCGAAATTTTCTAAACCGATTCTCTAGCAGTTCGCTTGTCTCAACTTCCATAATCTCTTTTAACGCTTGATCAATATATTTTTTGACAATTGCTACTGCTTTATCTGGATCACGATGAGCACCTCCAGATGGCTCTGGAATAATTTTATCAATGACCTCTAATTCAAGCGCCTTATTCGCGTCCAACTTAAGTCCATTTGCCGCAGTTTCAGCATGTTTTGGATCTGCCCATAGTATTGATGCACAAGATTCTGGTGAAATAACCGAATAGATCGAATACTCCATCATCAAAACTTTGTCTGCAATAGCAATTCCAAGAGCTCCACCAGACCCACCTTCTCCAATCACCACAGCGACAATTGGGGACTTGATTGCAAACATATCGACAAGATTATTCGCGATCGCACTTGCCTGCCCTCTTTCTTCTGCACCAAGCCCAGGATAAGCTCCAGGGGTATCAATAAATGTAATAATTGGAATTCCAAATCTTCCGGCCAGCTCCATTACCCTCATCGCTTTACGATAACCTTCTGGATTTGGCATTCCAAAATTTCTCGCAATCTTCTCTTTAGTCTTTCTCCCTTTCTCTATTCCAATTACTGCAACCTTTTTTCTACCAAACTTTCCAAACCCAGTTATGATAGAAGCATCGTCTGAAAAATAACGGTCTCCATGGATCTCATGAAAATCTGAAATTAGAGCATCAATATAATCTACCGTATGCAATCTTTTTGGATGCCTTGCAAGCTGAACCTTTTCCCACTGAGTCAGTTGGCCATAAATGTCCTTAATTAGCGCATCAACTTTTTTTTGAAGTTTCTCAATTTCATCGCCTATATCAAGTTCTGGTCTGCTAGACGCTTCCCTTAAACCTTTAATCTGATTCTCTAACTCCTTTACTGGAGCCTCAAAATTTAAATAATCACCCTTAGTAAAATCGCTCATTTTGCTACCCTGTTGCTTAGGAGCGACCATTCTCTAATCAGTTGCTAAAGTCGTCAAGCAAGAAGGTTGACAGGTTTTACCAAGACCACCCTTGGACCTTACCATTTTCGAAGTAAACATACCTAGCACGATCCTGAACATTAAAGAGCCATCTCTCATTTTGCATCGCGGGATCACCTGCAATATCAATCTGATAAGGCCGTCCCCAATTTTTTTCGACTGAGTTTTTGCTCATGCCAAGAGTAACATCAGGCCTTATACCTTGCTCCATTTTCATCACCGCCAAACCAATAGGAACAGTGTATCTGTTTTGTGTTCTATCCATGCTACCCACTTTTGTGGTGATATATTCAGCTTTTTCTGAAGAACTTAACCCAAGGTAATAAATTTTTTCTGACATTGTTCCCAAATATCTTTTGTCCGATTGATATCTTAACAAATCATCACCATGCAAACTCTCCTCTTTCTGGGACAACTCTTCTTGAATCGAATTTTTATGGGCCAAGAGTTCTTGCTGATGCTTGCTAACGGGTGTCCTCTGTTTTATCTCTTTATCTGTTCTATATGCAGTACCTGTATCTCCTGGAACGACTGGAAAATCTCTCTCTGCCATAAAAAACGGGCCATCACCTTTCTCCATCTCGTCAACGAAAGTCCGATCTAAATCAAAAAAACCAGCACACCCATATAAATTAGTTACTAAAATGGTTATAAAAATAGTTTTGATCAACATTGCTCTCCCCCTCTACTCTCCCCTCTAGGATCGTTTACAACTGTTCGTCAAAATCAAATCAGCAAGTAACAGATTGTCTCCCAGTGAAAAAAACTGGCCAAAATTGCCGAAACAGTAACGATTGGCCGATAAAATTAGTCACATAATCAAAGCTAATCAGAATATTAAATGAATTTCCTTAACTCCCGATAAGTTACTAGAACAGATTGGATTGAGGGATCATTGAAAAATCTCGTAACTAAACTTGACCTACTTGCCAACAAACTTTTTGAAGTTTTGGCCCGTTTATTATACAAAATTTCGCCACCCAAAAAAAATAAGATCACTCCTCCAAAGCAAGCGCGGATAAAAAAAGAGAGAGCTAAAAATCTTATTCAAGGCATTGTTGAGCGAAAGAAGAAAACAGTAACAGCATTCAACCAAGTATCAGCAAACATTATAAGTAACACAAAACTTAAAGTTAATGAGCTCAAACAGATCGACTTTAAAAATAGAGATTATAAAAAAGATTTAGAGGGAGTATTCGTCATTGCTGTAAAGCCGTTACAGCTATTCACGTCGTGGTTTAACTCTCTCAAGACATCTACAATTGCTTTCGGCGCAATCGGTATTTCGTTAACTATTTTTGCCATAATAAACATTTATGTAGCAACAAAAAATATTGAAGAAAAGGATATTGGCCCAAGGGAAATTGCCTCTATTGAAGACCTTGATGCTGCGACTGGAACTAGCTCTCCAGATGAGACATCTGAAAAGAATGAAGCTCCAGACAAATCATCAGATTCAAATAGTGACGAACGAAAAGCCTACTATAAAATTGACAAGAAAACTTTCGGACTAAGCGATCTATACATACCAATATACAATGAACGTAGCGGTTCAGCGAGAACTGTCATTTTTGACATTCAAATCGAGGCATCTAACCAGTACATTAAACATTATTTTGATAGCAATGAAATTTTTCTTAGAAACAAGCTAACAACAACGATAGAGCCTATTGCGACAGAGTTTCTATTATCAATTGAGGGAAAAGAGGTAATAAAAAATAAAATCAAAGAAGAGATTAACAACACGCTTAAAGAGCTAAAAATCAAGGGCTCAATTAAGCGCGTTCATATTCACGGAATTATAGCTAGCTAATCTACTCTAATCTACTCTGCCGACTCATCCTTAAGCATAGACCGAAGTGAGCTTCTCGATACACCTAAAATATCAGACGCTTTCGATAAATTTCCATCACACCAGTTAAATACTCTTACCACATAACTCTTCTTCATACTTCTTAACGAAATAAAATCATTTGTAGGCAAGACCGCGAATCTATCTTGTTTAACAAGAGAGTCATCTAAATCATCATATTGAAATTTTCTGCTTTTAGACTCAACCAACTTTTTTTCCAAATGGCCAAGGAGCTGCCGAATATTTCCCGGCCAAGACAAACCTTGGTAAAATTTAATTAGAGTTGAGTTAATCACAACATCGTGATCCATTGAAAACTTAATACACATAGAAGCAATCAAATCTTTATTTGCAGCTAGCGGTTCAGTTTTAATTCGCACCTCTGAGGAGATTCTGTAAAAAAAATCTTTACGCATATCCCCTCTTTCTACCAGTCTTTCAAGAGATGATCCTGACGCAAAGATAACCCTGACATCTGTTTTCACCACATCATTTCCACCAACCGGCCGAATCTCTTTGCTATCTAAAAACAGTAAAAGTTTTACCTGCAAAGCTTTTGACAAAGAGTCAATCTCATCTAAAAAAAGCGTTCCTCTATTCGCACATAAAAATGCTCCCTGTTTAGCAGTAATAGCTCCAGTATAGGCCCCCTTTACATGCCCAAACAACTCTGACTCTACAAGGTTTTCTGAAAACGATGAGAGATTAATGTGAACAAACCGCCCAGCTCTTCCACTACTTTCATGAATTTTTTTTGCCAAATAACTTTTCCCTGTTCCAGTCTCACCTTCAATCAGAATATTCAGTTTTGACTGAAGTAAATCTGACTTGCTTAGAATTTCATGAGAAGCGATATCTTTATCACTTGTCAAAAGAGCTTCACCCTTAAACAACAGTTTATTGTAACCAATATGAATATTATCTCCTCGCTCAATAAACGACTCGTAACTATAGCTACCGTTCACTCGAAATGGGATGCTGCCAATTGCCCTAATTAGGTATCTGCCACTCTCTTCTGTCACGTTGCTAGCTCCATTCTTGCCACAGAGAACTATTTCGAATTTTGTACTAGTTCCGGCCGGAGCATTAAATTCGATCTCACTTCCACTAACTCTACATGACTTAAAGCAAGATAATTCAATCGTGAATTTTGTTCTATTTAAGACGACACGTTTTCTTTGTCCCTGCATTGGGACGATCTCTAAGAGATCGCCATATCTCGTTCCTCTTACACCAATAATTTCAGAATCTGTATCACCATAAAATCTGCCATACTCATACGTGTTACTGTTAACAATTTTTAAATTTTCCATTTCTCCTCCTCTTTGAAATCCTCCTGTTCAAGATTCATGCCTTATGTTACCCTGTATTCAAATCAATTTACTGGTACAAAATGACAACTATAGAACACAAAATCATCAGAGGGAGCGCAGAATTTAGATACGCTTTTTCAGATCCAGATCAACTGAAAGAGTGGCTAAACTCTGTTGAAAATTTTCAAGGAATCACTTTCGTTGGTAGATCAAATGTTGGCAAATCAAGTCTTATTAACGCTCTATTTGGCAACAAAACAGCTCGAACATCTAAAACTCCAGGTAGGACAAGAGAGATTAACATTTTTACTTTTTCTACTAGCGATGGAACAAAAAATGGTACGACTAAAAATCTTTACCTAATCGATCTGCCTGGCTACGGCCATGCAAACATTTCAAAAGAGATGGCACAAAACTGGCAAAAACTTATCGATACTTTTTTCTCTAACCTTCCTAAAACAATTGGCATTATCAATGTTCAAGATGCAAGACGGCCAGATCAAGATATCGATAAAGAGTTTAACAACTACATCGGTTCATTCGATGTAACTACATTTTTAGTGTTAAACAAAATAGACAAGCTTAAGAAACAGACCGAAAAAAGTGCTCTTGAAAAACAAAGAGTTCAGATTATCCATGATTATAACTGGATCAAATGTCTAATCACAACTTCAGCAGAAAATGGTGCGGGTGTAAGTAATCTCGAAAGAGAAATTATCTCATTCTTACTGCCACACCATACTAGTAATAACCAACAGAGCAGATAATGAGTTACGACATAATAGTTCCAGTATATCTTTTCACGGTTTTTCTTTTTATTACTGCGATCAACTTCACTCTACTAATAACCGTTCGACCAACATTTATCTCTCATATTTTTAAACGGCCCCATGAAGATACATTAAAAAAAATGGAGATTATCTCTTATTTAGCACTATTTTTAGTTAGTATTTGGCTTGGGATGCTAACGATAGTTCTAAAACATTATACTTCGTACTTAGATTTTGCGTAGGTTTTGCATAGATTTTTTTTACTCTTCTACTTCTTTAACTCTTTTACGTCATCCTCAATCTTGCACAACTCATTTTCACATCGACAGATCCTATCAATCAACTCAGCAACGTTGGGATTATCCCATTTCAATTTATCATCTCTAAGATCTTTTAAGGCAAGTGCCCCCAAATCTTTTAGGGCCTCATGTAGACAGCCGTTTGTTTTAGAAGCTGTAAACATTTTTTTGCCTATACTGGTTGTCCTAGTAATCTCATGCTGACAACTTTGTAAAACACTTGTAACTCGTCCTTTCCAATCATTATGATTGCTACTCGCCATTGGATAACCCTCCAGATCAAGTAAGGAAATTATATCCATCCTTCCATAGCTTGTGAAGCTCAAAAACTCAGGTACAATCCTATATATGACGAACTACACTTTCCGAACAACTTTTGTCAACTATGGTAAATAGAACTAAAACAAATATAGCGGCATCTCCAGTTTTTAAAAAAAGATGGGACTCTATTGAAAAACAGTATCAAGACATTGTTGATCCTTGGGGTCTTGATCTTGAACATACAAAAAAAACTTTAAACAAACTTTTGCCACTGTATAAAACTGTTTTCAAAGTAAGAGTAATAAATAAGTTTAATATCACAGTGCCAAAAGCTCCGATCATGGTAGTATCTAACCATAGTGGCCAAATTGCTATCGATGGGTTACTCATCTCCATCGCATTTGCCACAGACATAGACCACCCTCGAATTCTTAGACCAATGGTAGAACGATTTGTTATCAAAATGCCATTCTTTGGAAGTTGGGCGCAAGCCGCTGGAAGTGTTTTAGGTGATCGAGAGAACTGCCTTAAACTCATTGAAGCTAAACAATCAACTCTAGTCTTTCCAGAAGGAGTTAACGGCGTCTCAAAAAGTAGCAACGAATTCTATCAGCTCCAAGAGTTCTCAAGAGGATTTTATCGAATGGCCATTGCTGGAAATATAAAAATTCTTCCAATCTCTGTTGTTGGTGCTGAAGAGTTTTACCCATACGTATATCAACTTAAAACTGTTGCGAAAATGCTCTCACTACCGGCGCTTCCAATAACGCCAACCTTTCCTTGGTTTGGCCCTTTAGGAGCTATCCCTATTCCAAATCCCGTAGATATTCATATTGGAAATCTTCATGCTGTTCCAAAGGAGATTTCTCAAGAGTCAAATGATATGGCCATTGATAAAGAGATACTTAAAATAAAAAACGAGATTCAACACATGATAGATGTAGGAAGACAAAACATGAGAGGTCGCTCGGAGTTACTAAAAAAATGACGGAACTTACAAACAACCCAAAAAAAATTTTGATCATTGGAGCGGCAGGTGGACTTGCCAAAATTGTCATAAAACAACTACTCACCGCTCATCCAAACATAGCTATCACTGGTGTTGATCCAAGGAAAATTCGACATAAATTTGATACTAACAACGATAAAGTACAACTGATTCAGATGTCATATACGAGAAGTAAGTTTGAAAAACTTTTTAGAGAAAACAGTTTCCACGCAGTTTTACATCTAGGAAGAATGTCCCATGCTGGTGTTAATCCAAAAGCAAGACTTGCAAAGAGATTAGATCTAAACATCATGGGGACACGTAGAATTCTCGACCTATCTCTTAAATTTGGAACTAAAAAAATTGTCATACTCAGCACTTTTCACGCCTATGGTGCACTTCCAGATAACCCTGTATTTCTAAGCGAAGAGTCTCCATTAAAAGCATCTATGAAGCACCCTGAACTTTTAGACATTGTTGAAATGGATCAGATCGCAACGAGCTGGATGTGGAAAAACAGTGCCAAAGTTGATGTTACGGTTCTTAGGCCTTGCAATATTGTGGGAAAAGAGATGGCAAACTCAATCTGTAAATATCTTAAAACTCCACTAATGCCACTCCCTCTTGATTTTAATCCAATGATGCAATTCATTCACGAATTTGATATGGCATCCATCATCGTTGCGGCCGTAGATAAAATACCTGCCGGCGTCTTCAACGTTGCTCCCAAAGAGACCATCTCTCTAAAAAAAGCAAAGAAAATTGTCGGAGCGATAACTATCCCTCTCCCCATCTCTCTACTTGGGCCTATAACCTATCTTTTAAATAAAACTCTCTTTAATATTCCAAACTACATGATCGATTATCTTAAGTTTCCATGCTTAATTGATGGGCAAGAGATATTAAAACATGTCGGAAATGATTTCTTTAGATTCAAGACGAAGGAAACGCTTGAACTAATTGACACTTGAAACGGTATCGTTTAACATCGCAAAATATTTGCCCGGGTGGCGGAATGGTAGACGCAGTGGATTCAAAATCCACCGATGGCAACATCGTGGGGGTTCAAGTCCCTTCTCGGGCACCAATAT
>DYOQ01000056.1 GCA_020720455.1 Bdellovibrio sp. | reverse complement strand
CTTCAGTGGTAATAATCGCTCATAATCATCTACTGTTTTCGCGTGCGGGAGTTTAAACATGCTTACCACCAAGCTCACGAATAAAGCTTGCCATCCAACTTGAGTCTGGAGCAGTTGAGAATTCTAGCTCCATTCCATTTTGAAGCTTTACACGAACACTACTCTTTGTCGGCCCCTTAAGCTAGATGAATAAATCCCTTGTTTTTAATAGTTCAGAATTGATTGGAGCTTGTGGCAAATTGCTAGCTTCAGCTTAGTTAGTATCTCAGGGATAAAAATTATTAGAAGATGTACTTTATCGAGCGCTTACATTGTATCGACGTTACAGTGCTTGATTCAAGACGTAGACTTCTGATGATTTACTAAAATTTCATCTATAGATAAAATTTGATCGAAATAAGCACGAATCTCATCCTCCCCATTTGGATCGAGTTGTCCTGCATAAATTAGTATTGGCCGAATTGAGTACGCTCGAGTTTTTTCTATCACACTTATCTTATCCTCTACTTCTTTAATAATTGTTTTAGAAATTATTTTCCTAAACTTTATTTCACAAATATAAATGGTGTTGTACTTGCAAGAAATTAGTAGGTCGATCTGACAACTGCCACGGTTGCGAGTCTTTTTTCTTTGATAGTATGGAGCGGCCGAAAGAATCGATTCATGGCCTATGTTAAGATGTTTAATAATTTCAGATCTGTGATTGAGAATGAGATTTTCAAATTGATATCCAGCTATGGCGTTCCAGTTGGGCAGATCATTGATGCTACGTAGTTTAAACCCTGCTTGCAAAATCTTGTCTTTAGCCGGCTCAATGTATTTTATGTAAAATCTTAGATAGTTGTCTTTAATTCTGTAGTAAGTTATTTTTGTTTTTTTTCCGTTAGGTAAATGGCCAGAATCTCTTGCTATGTACCCACCAATTTCTAGCGCAAATAGTGATTTTGAAAATTCACTATTTTGTTCCTTCTTAAGTTTTTTTGCTATTTCCACTGCAGCTAATTTTTTATCTACAAGGAGCCGGATAATTTGGAGATATGTGGTAGCTTTTTTTTGATATATTTCATTAAAGATTTTTTCGAATTCATTAAAGAAAAAACCAGATTGTTGAAAACACAGTCTGGCAATTTCAATATCTGCCGAGATGTTATATCTAAACTCCTCGAGGTACCTCGGAACACCACCTGTAACGCATAAAACTGTTAGTTTCTCTGTAGCACTAACCCTTTCCTTGTTCCTACCCCAGAAATTTGTAAGCGATGATAGTGGCAACTCTTGTAAGTTTATTTCCATGGAAATTCGCCCAACAAAATCTGCTCGGTTTAAAATATTTTCTTGAATCCAAGAGGTCACAGAACCACAAAGTGTGATAAAAACTTTAGAGTTTTGCTTGAACTTAGTATCCCAAGCTACTTTAAACTTTCCAGGGAAATCTGGATCTAAACCGCCCATCCATGATATTTCATCAATCAAAATAAAGACAGGATGATTTTTTTTGTTCGCTAGCTTGTTGAGAGTATTAAATGCCTCATTCCAATCCTGAAAATGAAGCCCCTTTATATCCGACTGTTCAGATAATTGATTTGCAAAATGGTTTAACTGGTCTTGGTTTGATTGTTTGGGGTGTGGAGCTAGTCCTGAAAACTCAAAGAAATGTTTAAAGTTAGTTTTTCCAAAGTTTTGAGCTAATGTACTTTTCCCAATACGTCTTCGGCCTGATATTACAACTAAGCTGGGCCTTTTCGTTTCCATTAATGCCTTCAGGTCTCTTGTTTCATTTTCACGTCCCCACATATTGGCCCCTTTCTATATTATCTGCAAACCTGCTAAATACATATTTATAGATAAATTATAATAGTGAAAGAAATATCTGTAAACATGTATTTAGCAGGTTTGCAGATGTGGAGTTACCAAAGCTTGTATTCAAGAAGCCGACACTCAATCCCGCCATTATACATAGGGATTCTTTTAGATGTTTGCAAACTGATTTTTTTTCGAAGGTCTGGATTTCCAGTGAAGATATATACTTTATGTCCTTTGAAATTCTTCTTTATGTTTTCTCCAAACTCATAATAAAGAATTCTTAAATCACTCTCTTGGCCCAAGCGTTCACCGTATGGTGGATTTGTAATAATCACACACGGTTCATCTGGGATAGGTGTAACGGTTCTACAATCACCACTAGAAATTGAGATGAGATTTTCAAGTTTAGCTAAGGAGATCGATTCGTTGGCAATTTTAAGAACTTTTTCGTCATTATCAAAACCTTCAATTAAAGATTCACTGTTACTGTTTTTGACGTTTTCGATAAAACTTTTTTGAATTAAGGACAGCTTTTCTTTTAGGATTTCAATAAGATTATTTGCTTTGAACCATGGCTGCTTGCTCATTGACCAGTAGTTGAAATTGTTTGCATTAACTGCGTTTATAGCGTGGAGGTATGATGGAGCGATGTTGTATTTTATTAATGCAGCTTCAATAAGGATTGTACCGCTACCACACATCGGATCGATTAGATGATCCTTCGTCGGATCCCAGAGAGTATTAAGAATTATTGCAGCTGCAAGGTTTTCTCTTAGTGGCGCTTCAGCAAATTTTGTTCGGTATCCTCGGTTACTCATCGGGCTTCCCGTTAAGTCGATAGAGATGGTACAGCTAAACTTATCATGCTTACCGGCAAGCCTTACTTGAAATAAAACGTCAGGGTTTGTTAGGTTAATATTTGGCCGAATAGAGTAAAGCTCTTTAAAGGAATCAACGATCGAGTCCTTGATTAGCTGGGAGATGTAAACAGAGTTTTTAAATTGAGTTTTAGCGACACTGTCAAAAATAGTTTCAACTTTAAATGTCATTTCTGTTGTAAGGTATAAGTCCCAATTTGTCTGTTTTGCTAACGCGTAAATATCTTTTTCATTGCTAATGTCAAAAACTTTGATCAGCTTTAGTGCTCTACTTGCTACTCTTGAATTTAAAATCACATCGAGGATTTCATTGTCTGAACAGTTTAATTCAACGCCGCCAATTCCAGTGGTCGGTTTTTTATTTGTTAAATTCATCACCTCTTGCTCTAGAAGTGGTTCGTTTCCTTTTTGGCATGAGATAAAAAAAATATTCATAGTTGTTATATCCAGAACTGAGGCCATATTACCTAATTAATGTTAGGTTATTAGTAATGTGTAAATTATGCCATAATTAGAGAGAACATGCCATGATCGAGTTTCTGAAAAAAATGTCACTTTTTGAGAATTTGGGCCAACAGCAACTGAATAAAGTGGTCTCAATTGGTAAAACTATTCATGTGAAAAAGGGCGTAATAGTTATTCAAGAAGAAGATGTTGGTACAACTGTTTTTTTAATAATTTCTGGATCTGTAAAAATTTATAAAACAAAAAGTGATGGTAAAATTTCAGTTATGAAGGTTGCCAAGACCGGGGAGATGTTTGCAGAGGTTATTTTGTTTGAACGGCCCAATTACCCTGCTTCAGCTGAGTCGTGTGAAGATTGCACTCTTTTTACTATTAACAAACAAGATTTTTTGAATTTACTATGTGACCAATCGTTCAATTATGATTTTATTACCTCACTCATGAGAAGGTTTCGTTATTTAACAAATCAGCTCCATGCTTTAAGTACGATGGATATAGAAGAGCGATTTGTTAGTTATTTAAAAAATAATTATGGGGTAAAGGAGGAGTACACGATTACTATCTCAAAAAAAGAGTTTGCTCAAATGATTGGGACTATTCCTGAAACATTTTCCAGATTAATTACAAAACTTAAAAAAAGAGAGCTGATTGATTGGAATGGTGATCGTTTAAACGTTCGCAAAAAACTCTTTGATATCTTGGATCTTTAATCAATGAAGTTTTTTATTAAACTCAGTGATTAATTCATCAATTTGATTTGCTTGTTCAAACGTAGGTTTCCAGTAATTTTCATGATCATACCACTGAGCATTTAGTTCGCTTAACTCTTTTCCTTGCTGTTCAATCCATGTAAAGTATTTAAGATTGTGAGCTCTTTTTTTATCATAATAGTTAAGCTCTAACGTGTGATCATACTTTATTCCGTGGAACATTTCTAAATCTTTGTTAGCATCTATTTCAGTATACTTTCCTCTTTCGCTTTCAAGCTCTTTTAGCCTAGAACCATATAACTGCATTGAATCGGTAAGAACTGTTGCGACGTAATCTTTCTCTGTTAGCTCGTTGTATTTTGCAAATTTGATTGCGCCTATTAAATTACCAATTCCTGAAATTCCAAGAATGTCTAGTTCGTCGACTAGTTCGGCAGGCACCCCTTCTTTTTTTAATAGCTCTCGACCTTTTGGTTCATTAAACAGTCGAAGAGTTCTCATCGCTGCTTCATCATCAACGCCGATTGAAAAATCTGTATCGTGCATATCGTGAACCCATGGGATATGCTTGTCGCCAATGCCCTCTATGCGGTGATCACCATACCCGTTGTATAGAAGTGTTGGGCATTGAAGTGCTTCTGCAGCGGCCACCTTACTTCTGGCAAATTTTGTTTTTAAGTAGTATCCGGCAGCAAGAGTTCCTGCTGAACCTGATGAGAAAATACCGCCAGCAAATCGGTCGCCACTCTTCATGACTTCTTTTAAGGCCTCTTCAATGGCCGGCCCTGTGACATTGTAGTGCCACATTGGATTTCCCATCTCTTCGAACTGGTTAAAGATAAAAACATCATCTCTTGTGGCACGAAGTTCATGGCACTTGTCAAAAATCTCTTTAACGTTACTCTCACAACCAGGAGTGGCAATTACTTCACCGGCAACTTTGGATAACCACTCAAATCTCTCTTTCGACATATTTTCTGGAAGGATTGCAATTGAGTTACAAGATAATAATGAAGAGACGTAAGCTCCTCCTCGACAAAAATTTCCAGTTGAAGGCCAAACAGCTCTTGATAATGTTGGATCAAACTGCCCTGTTACTAGTCGTGGAATAAGACATCCAAATGTTGCGCCAACTTTGTGGGCCCCAGTTGGAAACCACTTACCAACTATAGCAACAATATTTGCCTTACAACCCGTAAGTTTTGGAGGTAAGACTAAATAGTTTACCTTGCCAAAGGCCCCCCCTTTTTCTTTAGGTTCATTTTTCCATGTTATTCTAAAAAGGTTAGCAGGATTTAAATCCCAAAGACCGACATTTTTTAGTTTGTCTTTAATGTGTCCAGGAACAGCTGCTGGGTCTCTCATCATCGCAAAGGTTGGTAGCTCGATCCCTTTTTCTTTGCAGTATTTTGCATTTTTTGCAATTGTCTTTTCTACTTTTGTTAGATCTATCATTTTCTCTCCGGTCTAGATCTCGTCTATTGATGAGATCGCTTTTGTTGGAATGGTTATTTTTTTTCGTGCTGATACAATATCTTTTAATCCATTGCCTGTTGATATGACAACAATTAATGAGTTTTTTTCAAGCTGGTTTTTTACTTTTAATAGTCCTGCAAATGCTGTGGAACCTGCAGGTTCACTAAAGATGCCACTGTTTGCGGATAACTGTTGTTGAGCCAGCAAAATTTCATCGTCAGAGACAGTAATAATTTTGCCGTTATATTTTTTAATTTTATTAAGAGCATGGTATCCGTTTCGTGGATTGTCGACGGAAATTGAATCTGCAACAGTTTGAGAGCTGATTCGTTTAAATGTTCCAGAGTTTAAAGCGTTAAATAGGGCAGCACTTTTTTCTGCTTGAATTGCAAAAATGGTTGGAATTTTTTTTGTTAATCCAAGGTGCATTAGATCTTCAAACCCTTTATAGACACCAGACAAAATGACGCCATCACCTGCTGAAACAAAAACATACTCAGGGAGTTTACAGTTTAACTGTTTGTAAATTTCCAGAGATATAGTTTTTTTACCCTCAATGGTTAACGGATTGTATCCTGTGTTTCGGTTGATTCCGCTAAATTTTTTTGAATACTCAAGTGATAAATCGTAGGCCATGTCGTAGTTTCCATCTACCAAGATACACTTTGCACCATATTGGACTATCTGTATAAGTTTTGCTTCGGGTGCTGTTTTAGGAAGGAAAATAGTGGCCTTTATCCCAAGAGACGCGGCGACACCGGCCATAGATGAGGCGGCATTCCCAGTAGATGCTAGAACGATCTCGTTTATTCCATGTTCTTTAGCAAATCCTGCAACTAAGTATGAGGCCCGATCTTTTAGGGAACCCGTTGGGTTTAAATCATCATTTTTTATATATACGTTATTAAGCCCAAGAAGATTTGCTAGTCGATGAGGAGACCATAACGGAGTGTTTCCTACAGGGATACTTGGCCGAAATTGTTTTGAGATTGGAAGTAAGTCAACAACCTCGAAATTAGTATCAATTTTTCCCTCTAGTTTGACATCTAGAACACCTTTAATTGGGGTGTCTGGAGAGAGATTTTGGCAGTTAGGGCAAAGATAAACATCTGGTATGATATCGTACGATTTATTACACTGTTCGCAAAAATATTTAAACTTCAACTTGAAATCCTACTTGCGTGGTTAATTGTTTGGTCAAATAGAATAACAAGATTATAGAGAGTCTGCATGGCGCGGTGTGGCTTTTAAAGGGTAAATAAGTAGAATTATCATCTTTAGAAGTCAAAAATTTTTAATCGATTTTAAACGGAGCTGTTAATGGACGAGAAGGTACTTAGAATTTTTGCGCTAGGTGGGAATGAGATATCACCAAGCGGTGAAGTTGATCCTGTTACAAAAAAACTTAGAAATCCCAATGTGGATGAGCAGTGGCAACGAAGTGCTATAACTTGTGAGTTGCTCGCTGAATTTATTTCAAAAAATCTTGATGACTATTTTATTTTGACTCATGGAAATGGGCCTCAAGTAGGAAATATCTTAAGTAGAAGTGAGTATGCTTCTGGAATTTTGCATACTGTTCCGCTCGATGTTTGTGGAGCTGATACTCAAGGTGCAATTGGGTATATGCTTGCTCAATTGACAAATTTTCTTAGCTTAAAGGGTGTACGAAAAATTGCCGCTGAAACTGTGACTCAAGTAATTGTCGATGGCAATGATCCAGCATTTAATGATCCAACAAAATTCATCGGGCCTGCTTTAACAAAAGATGAGGCCACAAAAAGAATGCAACAAGGGCAGATTTTTAAATTTTATAAAAAAGATAATACAGGCGGTGAGATTTGGAGAAGAGTTGTTCCTTCTCCGCTTCCAATAGAGGTTTTAGAGCTTGATATTGTAGATGCGAACTTAAAAGCTGGAATTATTCCAATCGCTGTTGGTGGTGGTGGAATTCCAGTTGTGAGAGTTAATCCTGTTATTGAGGGCAGTGATGAGGTTTACCGAGGTGGAAGAGTAACTTACCGAAGAAAAAAAGTTAGTGGACAAAAAGATGCTAACGTTTATTCTGGTGTAGAGGGTGTAATAGATAAAGATCTGGCTTCAGCACTTCTTGGAACATCGCTTATTGAGAGATATAAAAAGAGTAAAACCCCAATGAAGGCGGAGTTTACAATTTTTACCGATGTTGATTGTGTAAAAATAAATTATCAAAAACCTGATCAGAGAGATATTAGAGAAATTAAAGTTTATGAGCTTAAAAAACTTTATGAGCAAGGTCTATTTCCAGAGGGGAGTATGGGCCCAAAAGTTAAAGCAGTAATTAATTTTATCGATGGTGGTGGGGATAAAGCATATATTACTAGCGTTGCTAGATTTGAAGATGCATTAGCAGGAAAAGCTGGAACAGTTGTAACAAAATAATTTTTAAATATGGAGGATTTTATGAATGATATTAAGGGAATGATTAAAGAGCTAAGTAAGTTTGAAAAGGGAAAACTTTATCAGAATGATTTTTTATTAACTTGGGATAAGACACTTGATGAATTGAAACAAGTCTTGACTATAGCTGAGTGTTTAAAAACGATGAGAGAAAAAAATATCTCACCAAGAGCTTTTGATTCTGGTTTAGCGGTTTCTATTTTTAGAGATAACTCAACAAGAACAAGGTTTTCATTTTCATCGGCTGCAAACTTGCTCGGGATGGCCGTGCAAGAGCTAGATGAAAAAAAATCTCAAATTGCACATGGTGAAACAGTTAGAGAGACTGCCAACATGATCTCTTTTTTAACCGACGTTATCGGTATTAGAGACGATATGTTTCTTGGTGCTGGCCATACATATATGAAAGAAGTAGCAGAAGCTTTGCAAGCTGGGTTTGAAGATGGTGTGCTTCCCAAAAGAACCACTATCGTAAATTTACAGTGCGATGTTGATCATCCAACTCAGAGTATGTCGGATCTTTTACACTTGAAAAATCATTTCGGTGGAATTGAAAATTTAAAAGGTAAAAAAATTGCGATGACTTGGGCATATTCTCCGAGCTATGGAAAGCCACTCTCTGTTCCTCAAGGTATTATTGGACTAATGACACGACTTGGAATGGAAGTTCATTTAGCGGCACCTAAAAAATATGATCTGATTCCTGATGTTATGGATATCGCTGCAACGAATGCTAAAGAGAGTGGTGGAAGTTTTACTTTTAGTAATGATATGAGTGACGCGTTTAAGGATGCGGACATTGTTTATCCTAAGAGTTGGGCGCCATACTCTGTTATGGAAAAAAGAACTGATCTACTAAAGAAAAGCGATGATGCTGGATTAAAAGATTTGGAGCGTTCATGCTTAGAGCAAAATAGCTTTTATAAAGATTGGGTTTGCAACGAAGATAAGATGAAGCTTACCAAAAAAGGAAAAGCTCTTTATATGCACTGCTTGCCAGCAGATATTTCTGGAGTCTCTTGTAAAGATGGAGAAGTTTCAAAAGAGGTTTTTGAGAAATACCGTGTAGATACTTACAAAGAAGCAAGTTATAAACCGTATGTTATAGCTGCGATGATGTTTAGCTCTCAGTTTAAAGACCCGGCAAAAAAACTAACAGAGTTAGTAGAACGAGCTAGTGCAAGATCATTGTAAATTTTAATGAAGTTAAGATAGAGGTAAAATAGTTATGAGCGTTGATAAAATAAAAGAACTTGGGAAGAAATATGAAAATGATATGGTTAATTTTCTTCGAGACATGATTCGCATCCCTAGCGAAAGTTGTCACGAAAAAGAGGTTATCCAAAGAATTAAAAAAGAGATGGAGAAAGTTGGTTTTGATGAAATTATCATTGATCCACTTGGAAACATTCTTGGAAGAATAGGAAATGGCAAGAGAGTTCTTGTTTATGACGCTCACATTGATACTGTTGGTGTAGGTGATCCAAAATCATGGAAGTATGATCCGTACGAAGGTAAATTAGAGAATGGTATAATTTATGGTAGAGGAGCTTCAGATCAAGAGGCCGGAATGGCATCAATGGTTTATGGTGCAAAAATCATCAAAGATTTAAAACTATTTAGTGATTTTACACTTTGGATTGTTGGAACTGTTCAAGAAGAAGACTGTGATGGGCTTTGCTGGCAGTATATCATCAATGAAAAAATTATTCCTAGGCCTGACATTGTCGTTATTACTGAGCCAACGAACTTAAACATCTACAGGGGCCATCGAGGAAGAATGGAGATGTCGGTAACAGTAAAAGGAATCTCTTGTCATGGTAGTGCTCCAGAACGTGGAGATAATGCTGTTTATAAGATGGCAAAAGTTGTTAACGAGATTGAAAAACTTAACGGTAAATTAAAAGATGATCCATTTCTTGGAAAAGGGACAGTAACTGTCTCATATATTGAATGTAACACCCCTTCTCTTTGTGCGGTTCCTGATCGAGCTTATATTCACCTCGATAGAAGATTAACAGCAGGTGAAGATAAAGCTTTGGCAGTTAAGCAGGTTCAAGAAGCAATTAAAGTAGCAGGAGTTGAAGGAACCGTTGATATTTTGGAATACGATATTCCAAGTTATACAGGTCTTGTTTATAAGACTGAAAAATATTATCCGACTTGGGTTTTAGATCCAAATCATCATTTATGTAAGTCTAGTGTTAAAGCTTATAAAGAGGTTTTTGGTTCTGAGCCTAAAGTTGATAAATGGACATTTAGCACTAACGGAATAGCAACAATGGGTATGAATGGAATTCCAACAATCGGTTTTGGGCCAGCTCACGAAATTCATGCTCACGCCGTAACAGATCAGTGCCCAGTTGAACATCTAGTAAAAGCGGCAACTTTTTATGCTAAGTTTCCTCAGACATATTGCGAGGGTTAGTTGATGGAGTTTTATCTAAACGGTGTAAAAAAAAATTACCAAGGTAGTGGAGACCTTAATTTACTAAAATATTTACGAGAGATTGAAAATATCACAACGGCCAAGGATGGTTGCTCGTGTGAGGGTACGTGTGGTGCTTGTACTGTTGAAATTGATGGTAAAGCAAAGCTAGCATGCAAAACAAAAATGAGTTCGCTCGAACATAAGCATGTCATTACTACTGATGGCCTCGAGTTAAAGATTCAAGAAGCTTTTGCACATGCTTTTGTGGCAAAAGGTGGTATTCAGTGCGGATTTTGTATTCCTGGAATCGTTATGAGTGCGAGGTCTTTACTTAGAACAAATCCAAGTCCAACCGATCTTGAAATAAAAAAAGCGATCAGTAAAAATTTATGTAGATGTACAGGGTATGTGAAAATTGTTGAATCAATTCAGTACGCAGCTAAAATCATAAATGGTGAAATAGCAATTGCTGAAAGTAAGAGCGATGGAAAGGTAGGATCTAGCTTAGGTAAATACGATTCAAAAGATAGAGTACTTGGAAAGAGTAAGTTTGTTTGTGATTACAAAGAGAGGGGCATGCTTCATGGCGCTTTAAAATTTAGCGATCATCCTCGAGCAATAATTAAATCACTAGATGTTTCTAAGGCAGAAAAACTTTCTGGAGTTGTTAAAATAATATTGGCCAGTGACGTTCCAGGAAATAGGATGACTGGATTAATTATAAAAGATTGGCCAATGTTTGTTGCTACTGGGGAAACCACTCGTTATCTTGGGGATGTTTTAGCAAGCGTTATTGCTACAACTGAAGACATTGCAAGAGAGGCGGTTCGATTAATTGATGTTGCTTATGAAGTTTTAACTCCAGTCTCGACTGTTAGTGAAGCATTAAGTGTAGACGCTCCCAAAATTCATAGCAGTGGTAATATACTTTCAGTTAGTAAAATTAAACGAGGTGATGTTAACAACGCATTTAAAAATGCCATGTACTCTGTTAAAGGTACTTATTATACTCAAAGGATTGAGCACGCTTTTATTGAGACAGAGTGTGCCTTAGCTCGTCCATGGGACAAAGGTGAAATAGAGTTATTATCTCAAGGGCAAGGTGTTTATGTTGATCGAGATGGGGTCGCTGCTATTTTAGGTATACCAAAAGATAAGATTAATGTGATTCAAGTGCAAAATGGTGGTGGCTTTGGTGGTAAAGAGGATCTCTCTGTTCAAGGCCACGCATCGCTTGGTTGTTACTTAACCAAAAGACCAGTTCGTTTTTTTCTTACAAGACCAGAGTCTCTTGTCATGCATCCAAAGAGACATCCTCTAAAAATGGATTATGAACTCTGTTGTGATGATCAAGGAATTTTGACTGGACTTAGAACAAATATTGTTGGAGACACGGGGGCCTACGCTTCTGTTGGAATGAAAGTTTTAGAAAGAGCAGCTGGACATGCAACTGGTGCATATCAAATTTTAAATGTTGATATTGAAGCGACAAGTGTTTATACCAACAATGTCCCGTGTGGTGCGATGAGAGGGTTTGGCGTTAATCAGACGGCGTTTGCTATTGAGAGTAGTATAGATGAACTATGTAGGCTTGGTGGAATTGATAGATGGGAAATTAGATATTCAAACGCGTTAAGAGAAGGAGCAGAAACAGCTACTGGCCAGCGATTAGTTGGAGGCGTTGGAGTTAGAGACTCTTTAATGGCGATAAAAAATGATTTTTATAATGCAAGGTATGCAGGGATTGCTTGCGGAATTAAAAATACTGGAATTGGTAACGGGGTTCCTGATATTGGTAGAGCTAAAATTGTTATTGAATCAGAAGATAAAATAATAATTCACCATGGCTGGACGGAAATGGGCCAAGGTGTTCACACAATGGCGATTCAAACATTTTGTGAAGAGACAGGACTTTCACCAGATAAAATAAAAGTAGTTGTTGAAACTTGCAACGATACAGAGTGTGGAATGACGACATCATCTAGGGGTACATCATTAGTAGGAAATGGTGTGATCGAAGCGTGCAAACAGTTAAAGCTTGATCTTAAAAATAAAACAGTAAAAGATTTAGTCGGACAAGTTTACAAGGGAGAGTGGGTTTGTAGTTTTACAACTGAAGCTGGAGCGGAACCTGCTGGTGTTGATCCAGTAACTCATTACTCATATAGCTATGCGGCCCAATTGGTAATTCTAAACGATGATGGAACAATTAAAAAGATAGTAGCTGCTCATGATGCTGGAAAAATTATGAACCCAACGCTGTTTCAGGGGCAAATTGAAGGCTCCGTTCACATGGGCCTTGGTTATGCTTTAAGTGAAGATTTTCCAATGGAAGATGCTAGACCAGTTCACACTAAGCTTGGTAAATGTGGAATTCTAAGAGCGACTGAGGTTCCAATAATTGAGGTCGTTGGGGTTGAAGCAAGAGATAAGTACGGCCCATATGGAGCAAAAGGTGTTGGAGAGGTTGGGCTTGTTCCAACAGCAGCAGCAGTTGCCAATAGTTTTGCAATTTATGATGGTAAAAGAAGAACATCTCTTCCATTAGAACTACCACAATCAAAGTGAGCGTTAAATGTTACTAATTAAAAATGGAACAATTCTTACACTAGGTTGCGAGTGTAAAGTTTTAAATGATCATGCAATATTAATTGATGGCAATATTATTAAAGCTTGCTCACCTCTAAATTTAATTGATACATCAAAAGTAACTAAGGTTATTGATGCTAAAAATAGTGTTGTTATGCCAGGACTAATTAATGCTCACATGCATTTTTATAGTTCGTTTGCTAGAGGATTTTGGAAAGTTGCTCCTTCTAAAAATTTTGTTGAGGTCCTAGAAAATCTTTGGTGGAAACTTGATCGTGGACTTACTCGTGAGATGAATCACTTGAGTGCTCTTGTTGCCTGCCTTGAAGCAGTTGAGCATGGAACCACCACTATAATAGATCATCATGCATCACCAAATGCAATAACTGGTTCACTTACTGAAATTGCTAATGCAGTAAAAATAACAGGTCTTAGTTCATCGTTATGTTATGAAGTTTCTGATCGCGATGGTATTGAAAAAGCACTAGAGGGAATAGAAGAGAATATTAGATTTTCCAAAGAGGCAAAAGCGAGTGATTCGTTCCACTCAATGATGGGTTTACACGCTTCATTTACGTTGGGTGATGAGACATTAAAAAAATCAGTTGAAGCTGCTAACAAAGCGAAGATAGGTTTTCATGTCCACTGTGCTGAAGATTTGGCCGATCAACAACATTCAATAAGTACCCATAAAATGAGAGTAGTAGAGAGGTTTAGCAAGTTTGGAATATTAGGAGAGGATACTATTTTAGCTCATGCCGTTCATCTTGATCAAAAAGAACTTGAACTCGTAGGCAAGAGTAAAACAAATGTTGTCATTAATTCTCAATCTAATATGAACAATGCTGTCGGAGTTTCTGATGTTTTTTCTAAAATTAAAAACAGAATTATTGTTGGAATGGGAACCGATGCGATGACTAATAATATGCTTGAAGAGTTACGAGCTGGAATGTGGATACAAAAATTAAATAGCAAAAATCCAAGCGTTGGGTTTATGGAAATTACAGACTCGCTCTTTAATAAAAATAGAGTTATTGCTAATAAATTTTGGAAAATCCCAAGAGGTGAAATCGCCGTAGGAGCTCTTGCTGATATAATTATTCGAGACTACACGCCATATACACCACTAACTAGAGATACTGTCTTGGGACATTTAGTTTTTGGTATATCTCAATCAAAAGTTAGAACTACTATCGCTTCGGGAAAAGTTTTAATGGAAGATTTTTCTCATTCGTTTAAAGATGTGGAAAAAATAGCTAAAGAGGCGAGAGTTCTTGCGGAACAGTTATGGAGTAGAATCTAGCTTATATTAGTTCATCCTTCCAAAGCATTTTTAAAAATTTTTCAACAGGCATTAGTGTCACACCATCTTTAGTTGTACGAGCAGTAGAGCAACGACAGATGCATATTTTTTGAAGTTTTGGAATATCCTCTGCAAGAGCAAATAATCCCTTGTAGTCTTTTGGAGCTGGATTTTTTTTAGATTTAACCTCGATCCCTAATATCTTATTTCCTAACTCAAGAACGAAGTCTACCTCAAATTTAGATGTCGATCTCCAGTATGAAAGTTCAAGATCTTTGCATCGATAATCTTTATATGCTAGCAGTTCTAAAAAAATTAGCTGTTCTAAATTTTTTCCAAATTCTGGGGTTTCTGGTTCTATTCTTTTTCTTTTTATTAAAGCATTACCAATCCCTATATCAAAAAAATAAAATTTAGCAGAGGTCATTGCCTTGCGACTTGTTGATTTAATGAATCCTGGCAGGAGATGTCCAACAAGAGTATCTTCTAAAATGCGAAAGTAGTCGATTATCGTTCTGGGTGGTATTTGAGCATCGTTACCTAGTTGGGTAAAATTAATTTGTTCGGATTGACATAGGGCCGCTGCCTGTAGAAACCTTGAGAAATTATCTATTGAGCGTGATAGCCCTTCAGCTTGAATTTCCTCTTTTAAATACAGACCAACATAATCTGATAAGTCGTCATATGGATCAGCAGAATCAAGAATAAAAGGTATTGTTCCACAATTTAGAATTTTTTCTAAAGAGATGTTATATTTTTTTGTAGAGTACTCTGGGTATACAAGAGGATGGAAGTAGAAGCGTGATAAGCGACCACCGAGTAGATTACTCCCTGTCCTTTTAAGCTTTCGCGCACTTGATCCCGTGAGGATGAATCTGATCTGCTTATTTTCTTCTATTAAACGATGGATTTCATTTAATAAAATAGGTATCGATTGAATTTCATCAATAATAAATAGTTGATGTTTGTTTTTTTCAAAAGATATTATTTCTGATAACTGCTCTGGATTACTAGATATTTCTCTAAAAAGCTGTGGTTGTAAAAGATCTATGTAATATGCGCTAGGGAAATATTTTCTTAGCCATGTTGACTTACCTGTTTGGCGTGGTCCAAGGATGATCACGCTTTTTCTAATTAGTGTTTTTTTTATATCTAAAATTCTTGAATACATATACCCTCTATAATACATGAAAATCGGCGGAGCCGCCACCAATTTTCATGAAAATCGGTGGCGCTTCCGCCAATATAAATGACTATATTTTGTTAAACTATACCTTTAGCTTGTAGCAGAGCTATTAATATTCCAAGAATTGATTCACCAGCTATTACTCCAGACGATACTGGAATTACATATTTTTCTGCAATGACTGGCAATTTCTTTTCGATTACTAGAGCAATAAATGCTCCAATAAACATTGAGAGAGAGTTAAAAAAAGGAATTACAAATGCTAGTCCAACGGCCGTAGCAGATGGAACGTAATTCGATATTTTTGGAAAAAATTTAGAAATCAGAGGAAGAATAATTCCGGCAACTGCACCCCATAGTAGTCCACTTAGTGCTGCTGGGTGAAGTGATTCGATGCCATTTCCCATTAGTCTTGCAACAGCTGCCCAGACTTGTGCTGCAGGAGCTGGCCACTTATCTGTTCCAAGCATGGATGCATCTGGTACTAATAAATAAAATGCAGGGACAATGACTAGCGTTCCGGCAAATATTCCTAGGAATTGAGCGATAAACTGTTTTCTTGGGTTTGCACCTAAGACATATCCACTCTTAAGATCGGTTAACAAATCTGCAGCAGAACCAGCAGCTCCAGCAGTTACACTTGCGGTCATTAAGTTTGTAATAATATTTGAAGGGGCGATCACACCAAATGTAAGTTGGGTGATTTTTCCCATGGCACCAATTGGTGTTGTGTCAGTCTCACCAGTTGCTCTACACGCAACGAGGGAGAGAAAATACGTCATGATAACGGCAATGATTCCCATCCAGATTGATGTTCCAAAAAAGTAGTAGAGCATGGTTATACATGCTAGGCCAGAAACTACAATGCCAGAAAAAAACCAACTAAACGGAACCTCAATTCTGTCCATTGGATTTGTTCCTTCATCTTGTCCGCTGTTTTTTTGAAACAGCTTTTTAACTTTTCCAAATATTCCCGCAAACATATTTCCTTGCATAAAAAAGCTCAATAGTCCTGATGCCACCATCATTGAGGCCCCACACCAGGTACTCCACTGCATAATTGCTCTGTATCCAAGTACGTTAGCATCGATCGCTCCTAGACTCATCATTTTCGGAGCAAGAACAAAATAGTTTAATGCGGCCCCGGCCAACATTGACCAAGCAGCTTTCCATCCCATGATCGCCCCTGCTGCGATCATGACTGCGCTCATATCAAAACTAATCGTCCATTTTGCAAAAGCGTGTCCACTGATGGTTCCTGGAAAGTGTAGTTGTGCAGGAATAGCAAATGGCTTTCCGACATCTCTAAACCATGCAACAAAAGCACCTACTGCACCGCCAGCACCTAAGAAACGAGCTTTTGTCATAGCTTCACTTCCTTTTGCGTGAAGGCTTTTTAGCGTTTCCGCAGTTGCAATACCACTTGGAAATTTTAGCTGTTCGATATTGATCATTCTTCTTTTCATTGGAACAGCAAGAAATACTCCGAGGGCGGCAAGGAAAAATGTCCACCAACTAAGAATTCCGTATGGGATATGTGATCCGTTAATTATCAAGTATGCTGAGATAGCTGAGACCATCGTACCACCAGTAGAAACACCAGCTGATGTTGCTGTTGATTGCATACAGTTGTTTTCTAATATACTCATCTCAGTTTTAAAAATACGAGGAAAAATTGTCATTAATGTTTTGTAAATTGTGAACGAGAGGATACATGAGGTTATTGCAACTCCAAGGCCCCATCCAGTCTTGAGCCCTATGTAAAGGTTCGAGAGTGACATGATAGCACCAAGGAATGAACCCATGATGACTGCTCTAAGAGTGAGTTGCTTCATGTTATCACCTTGATAAACATTGTTGTACCAATTTAGTTCGATCTCTTTTGCAGAAAGTTTTTCAGTGGCGTTTACTTGTACATTATCAGTCATGACCTCTCCTGATTTTAGATTTTGAAAGAATAACAGTTTTTTTTGAGAATGCCTAAAAGTATATTGTGGTGATAATTGCTAGAGAGATTCGTGTATCTGTTTTAAGCAACCGGTCATGTAACCACTTATTGGATACCTCTTTGTGGCGTCATTGTAACGCTCGGTTATACTTTTCCAGCTAGACTTTTCAGTCTTACCAACAAGTGTTGTCGCTGTAGCGCTTTGATCAACAGAATCTATCAAGCTTAAATATTGATACTCAAATACGTCAATATCTTTTGATAAAATCGCTAATTCTTTAATAGCATTTTTTAGTTGAGCTATCTCTGATTCTACTCTTGCCTGATTTACAACTAGTGTTTTCAGTTCTTTCTGTTTAAGTGCGATCAATTTTTTATATTGAACAATGGTTAAGTCTACAAGTTTCTTTTCCTTTTCAATGTTGAGTAGATTTTTATTGAGGATCGGTACCTGGTTTGCGGAAAGAGAGGTTATTTTGCTACGTAGATAGGCTTCGAGGGCCTGTTTCCCAGTTGGGTTTGAGCCGGACTTAAGATAGTTAACTAATAACATTGTATAGACAGCATCATCCATTTGAGATGCTTCTTTTAATAAGCTTAATGTTTCTTTTGAGTAGTTATTTTTTATAATCGACTCTAGCGTGGCGAGATCAATAAAACCCGGAGGTAGTTTTACTTTTTTTACTCGATCGTACCAACCTTTTAATAAATCCTTTTTTATGACAGTAAACTCAGGACTTTTTTCTAGTTCTTCATAAACAAAGTTAATGATGCGATTATCTTTGTTGAATACCAGTAACTGCTTTCTAAGTTCATCTAATTTTTTCAGATCTCTTAGTTCAATATTTAGTTCTTTCGCGATCTTTTTTTGATTGCCCTGATTTACCAAGTAAAAGTATGGTGGGAGTAGGTATGTTGGCGATGGGATTGCTGCGGATAATACTGCAAGGTAAGGCATGTTCAGTGCAGTCAAAAGAGGAGGCATAAGAAGTGTTGTTACTAGTTCACCAACAACACTGATAGCAGCAACAGGTAATCCCTTCGAGATAATCATCTGTTTCATTTTGTTAAAAGGTAAAACATGCTTAAGTTTTGAAACAACAATCTCACGAGCTTTGTCGATCCCTTTTCGTTGATCGTGAATATCTATAACATGAGAAACTCGCTCAAGTTCTTTCTTGCTGATCTCATCAACCATCTTATTAAACTGACTTTCTGATATGTCTGTTATTGGTCTGCTATAGTCTGATTCGGAAATTGCATAGGTAATATTTGAACAAATTAGGTTTGAAAAGATAAAGAGTGTGAGAGTTAGAGTGAAAAGAAGATTCGAAAGCCGGAAATTATGATTAAATTGTTTTTTCATATTCATCCATTCATGATCTGGTATAACTTTTACTAAGGACTCATCGTCATTTTTCCGTTAAAAATTA
>DYOQ01000055.1 GCA_020720455.1 Bdellovibrio sp. | reverse complement strand
GCAACTCTTTGAGTTCAATACATTCTGAAATGTGAGTAAAAACAAAATCCACCAAGTCAATCTTAGGAATCGGCACCTGATCGCAATGCCAAAATATTTCACCCTCTTCCAAATCTTGTATTTTTTCCCAACCTTCCTTTCTGAGGATTTCACAAGTTTTTACCCTACAAAAATAATCACAATTCATACGCTAACCCTCCTCTCTACATCATACTCATAAATCTATAAACTTTAGCGTGTTTTCCTGCCTTAACCCCAACTGGATAAAACCAACCATTATTACAAAGCGCTATTCCAAACTCAGCATCATTCGATATCGTATCATGTCTAATTCTGTTGTCGGTAGAAGCCGTTTTAATATCTATTAAAAAATAAGCTCCATTTCTAATAGCAACAATATCAACCGAATTGTCGCTTTCGTGTTTCTCATTTACTGTAAATCCTTTCTGTTTTAACATTTCTCTAAAATCACTTTCAGTTTCCATTTTCAACCCCTTATTTGACTTAGGATTATTCCTAATGTTCCCTTCTGTTCCCCCACCAAAATAACCAAGACACTCCTTACAGCAGTTTTCCCTTACCCACATTCTCTCCGCCAACAAAGAGGCAATCATTGCATCTTTGTTAATTAACTCCATTTCTAATTGATCTCGGTCTTTGTCAACCATTTTTCACCTCAATTTAGTCTACGATTATTCCTAGAATTTTTCTTATTTCAAAATTAAACCCGTCATATTTTTCTTTCTCTATTTTTCTCAATAATTCATCTCTTCGCCAAATCTCGTATTCTAACTCTCTTATATATGCCCTCAGCGTTTTGATTTCGTCCTCACTCATTGCAAACCTCTCCTGCGTACTTTAAAATTCTCTGTCTAAAATCTAATGGGTTATCGGCTATTTGAAAGGCGGCGTGAGCAGCTACATGAGAGGCGATATCTTTATGAGCAACAACCTTTAGAATAGCATGAGCAGCAATGTTTGCGGCAACGTGAGAAATACAAGCGTTGTGTTCTGTTTCAACAACCGCTTGACACGATTCACGGATGATAACGTCTGTAACCTCTGATTTTTCTACCGCTTCAATAGCTCGTCTTGGCCTAAGATCCTTCGGGTAAATTGCCTCAAATTTTGGCAAAACTTCCTTTGCGCAAAATATTGCTATTTTCATATTCTGTTCTTTTGAGAGTGCCCTAAAAAGCCAAATTGCCCAAGGTAAAAAATGTTCACCAACTTGCACAATAATTTCCTCAAAGTTTTCACTTTTAACATTTTCCTCATACCAGACCAATCCTTCCTTACACGGGTCTAATTTTTTCAAATCATCAATAGTAAATTTCATTCTTGCACCTCACAAATTTCTTTCACATAAGTTAAAACTCTTTTTTTAAAGTCCTGCGATTTACCCCTACTAATATTAATAGAGGCAGTAGCAGCCTCAACAGTGCAGCGTGTGGCAAAATAAGTATAATTATCATCACAAGCGGCGGCGGCGGCATAAGCGGAAGCAGATGCGTAAGAGGCTTCATTAAATGCTTTTGTGTAAAAAGAAGCAAAAGAAGAAACATATTGGTCAACATTCTTAAAGTTTTCTGCTGCTTCTATCGCTTGCCTTGGCCCAAAATCGTTAGGGTGCTTCGCTTCAAAAATTGGCAAAACTTCTTTTGCGCAAAATAAAGCTATTTTCTTATTCTGCTCTTCCGTTAATGCCCTAAAAAGCCAGATCGACCACAACCAACAATGATCACCAACCTGCACAATAACATCCTCGAATTTTTCACTTTCAATATTTTCCTCATACCACCATAAGCCTTCTTTGCATGGCCCTAATTTCTTCAGATCTTCAATTGTGAATTTCATTACACACCTCAATTTTATCTATTTTAGTCTCACTCCAGAAAGGGCCATTAACTTGGCTAAAATAAACATATAGCGGCCCTGTTAGTTCTAGCTTATCGACTATAGGGTTAACTACGTCCAGCTCCATCGTTCTTTGTTCTACGGGAAAACAGATATCATCCTCGCAAGTAAGTTCTTTTCCGTAGTGAATAAACAGTCTCTCCATAGGCCCTTGAATATTCACTTTAAAAGGCTGCCTGTAACAATCGGTCAATATTTTTTCACCTTTTCCACAACCAATAAACAAAAAAACTAAAAGTAAATATTTCATAACAACAAACCCCTTAGCGTTTTAATCGCTTCAATCTGGACAATACATTTTTCCGCATATTCCCACTGACCTAATAGTTCAAAATATTCCTGTATCTTCTTAGCGTTATCTTCATATTGTGTTGGAAAATCAATTTTAAGATCATACGAACCATCCTTTCTCCACCTCTCAACTCGCCTTGACAAATCTTGTTGACTGCTTAACTTACCCAACTCTTCTTTGATTAATTTTTGCAATAACTCAATCATTTTCTACACTCCTAAAAACAATTTCGTTTAAATTTCTTTTTTTCACGGCCACACCTCCAATAAATGTCCAGCTAAATATACGGCGAGAAGTACCATTGCCATAGGTGCTGCGTTCCTTTTCCAGCCTACCTGTCCCCTTCTCCACCGCCAAAATAAAGCGGAAATTGTTTCACCATAATACAACCACCAAACAACTTCCATAGTCAAAAACAACATGCTAAAAATTAGCATGGCCATAAAAAAATTCTCACTCGCAAAAATTAAACAAATTACTAGAAAAATTAAAATACTAATTGCCACCGTCATTCTTCACCTCTCCTGTAAACCCTTTAATTATTTTTTTTAAATTCCTCACTTCTTCTTCCAACTCTCTTATTATCTCTTTTTTACTTTTTGATCTTTCATAGCTACTTGGCATTTTAGAAGTAACATCAAACAACAACACTCTTCTTCCTGTAACTGGACAAGAAACCTCCTTGACTTCATACACCGCACCCATTTTCACAAGCTCAGTAATGCGATTCCTAACTGACTCAGAAACACCGTTACCAAGAGCTTTCTGTACTTGCCCACCCGTTAATGGCCCAAAATTAAAAAGATACTCGTAAACTGCTAGTCTTTTAGACGATAGCACTCCGCTTCTCAGTATCTCTCTATACACGTCCATACTTGTTAATCTCATTTATTCGCCTCCAAAAAGGTTTCAATCATCATTGCGTAAGTGCATCGTCCTTTGGATTCTTTAACTATCTCCCTCATTTTTTTAATGCTCGGAAGATTTTTCAATCTCGCCCATTGGTGCGAAGAAGTTCGATCACACCCAAACCGTCTCCCAAATTCTGACGGCCCTCCGTTTTCTTCAATCAATTCTGGTAAAGTAACTTGTTTTTTTATTCTCATCTTTTTATTCCTTTTTAAATGTAATTTTCTAAATTCTCTTTTGTAAACGAAAAAATCGGAAAATTAATATTTAGTACGCTATTTTCAAAAATCTTTGCGAAAAAGTCAAATATAAAATCATTTGCTTCTTCTAAATGTTGAAAAGATTTTATCAATTTATGATCTTCCGTGATGTCCCACACTTCAAAAAAAAATAAAGTTCTTTTAACAACTAAAATATCTTCAATCCATTCGTCGCAAAAACTCATAACGAGTTCTTTATAGCTAACCTCTTCTATTTGGTTAGTTTTTCTATTTAACATAAAAACCCTTTGTTCCTTTTCCATTAAAATTCCTCCTATTGTTTAAATTCGATTTCAATATCACTACAATTCTTCAGTATCCTGTTTTCCTGCGCTTCTCTTTTTGAACGATTTAACTGGCCCTTGGCCAATTCTCTCAACTGCGCCCTCACCGTATTTACCTCATTATAAGTGATTGCGCATAAATCAGCCCACCTTCCAAACTTTTCCACGACCACAAAGTTTGGCCCTAATTCTTTTTTTACCTCCTCGATTCTTCCAGGCCCAAACTTTGAAATACAGCTAATAATATCCGAAGCTATCACATTTGCTAGGTCGATTGTCGAATCGCTAAAACCCTCCAAATTCTCGATTATTTCCGCCAACCTAGGGAAGTATATCAATCGACGGTGAAAACCTCTCAGAATCGAAATTATCGAACCTAGGGGGTATGTTTCAAGGTGATTCACATACCCGACAAGCCGTTCTTTCTTTTGCTCAGTGCCCAAAATAACATCAAGTGCGACAAGTTCATCGTAAATTCTAGCCTTTTTTTCATCTTGCGTTAAATTCATTTTTCCACCCCCCGAAACGGATTTTCTGCAAACATTTGCGCAACCGATTTTTTCCCTTTTGCAAAATTTTTATTTTGGCCAATTTCCAAATAATCTTCCCAAACCGACACAAAACTAGAAAATTGTTTTATGAATTTTGTCTCGGTTCCAGCAACCGAAGAAGCGTAATTTTTTACTGCCAACAAAACTTTTTCGTAGATTTCTTGGTTTTTAATAATTTTCCGTAAACGAGCAATTCCAATTTTTTTACCTTCCTTCCTCGGATACTCTAAATAAATAAAATCTAGGTCAAAGGTATCTTTTTCTTTTTCTTTGTATTTATCCTTGTATTTGTCCTTGTCCTTGTATTTGTATATATCCTTACACCCATTTAAGGGGCTATTAAGCCCCTTAATTTCCATGACGCAACTGCTAAATTTATCAATTTTGCTCATCACACTTTTATGAACCCTGTTATTTTGATTAAGTTCCCCGTACTGAAAATCAATAAAACTTTGTATAAGGTAGCGTTCATCTCCGATGATTTTTAGCTTCTCGGCAAATACTCTTTCAATATCAACCTTAGTAATATCCTCCCCTATATGGAATGACATTGCTTCAAAATCGGCTAACCATATCCCTGCATGGTCACACTTATCTATCAGGTAAATCCATGCACATTTATATTTAGGCTCAAGTTTTCTAAACCAAGCGTGCCCCCATTTTTCTGTATCCGTAAATCTTTTTGTCATTATATACACTCCTTTTTCTAGTTGCTTAAAAAACTACAAACAAAAAAAGATCATGTCAACAAAATATAAATTTATTTTTGTAAATTTAATTTAACAAAAAGATTGACCAACCAGTTTTCATTATATAAAGTGAACCATCAATTAAAAAACAAAGGAGTTTTAAAAATGGAAATGGGAATCGAAAACTTTGTACTTGCTGATGGTTCAGAAGTAGTTTTACCTTCACTTATTGAAGGCAACTACTCGAACCACTTTAAAGACAATTTTACCAATGAAGAACACCACTCAAGCTACGAAGCGATTAGTTCATCGTCGCTTAAAACAATTATCGACTCGCCTTTTAGCTATCTGTCTGCTTTAAAGGATAGACAAAATGGGATACAGAAGAAGCCGACCGCTTCAATGAAATTTGGAACAATCGCACACATGATGATTTTGGAACCTGAGAAATTCAGAAAGCGATTTTTAATTGCTCCGAATTTCGGCGATCTTAGGAGTAAAGAAAACCGATTAAAAAAAGAATTATGGACAATGGAAACCCCAAAAGATTCAGTAATATTTAATACAATAGACGAGTTCGACGACTTTACGGGCGTGGTTAATGCTATTGCAAAACACCCAAAAGCAAGAAACATTTTCAAAGAAGGAGTAGCTGAGACTTCTGGATTCTATAAAGATGAAAAAACTGGATTGCTTTGCAGAATAAGACCAGATTTTATTTCTACCAGAAAAGATTTAAATCTTTTCCTCGACTTTAAAACTGCTAAATCATCCGCATATCGAGAGTTCCAAAATCAAATATGGGCGTATAGATATGATATTCAATTAGTAATGTATAGAGAAGGAATCAGGGCGATAACTGGAAGCTATCCAGACGCAAGTGCGTGGGTGGTAGTAGAGAATAAAAAACCTTACGAAGTTGCCGTTTACGAAGCCGATTACAAGTTAATAGAAGTAGCAACCGAATGGTATCATTTCGCCCTAGCACTTTTGAAAAAATGTATTGTGGAAAAAAACTTTCCACAAAGGCAGAGAGAGATTCAGAAAATGGGCCTTCCGATTTATGCAGAAATGGAAGTTATCCCGACAGATTTTTTAAACAATAACGAAGAGGAGAATTAAAAAATGGAAAATCAGTTAGTAGAAACAAATCAAAATTCTGGCCAGGTGATCGAGTCAAGCCGAGCGATTCAAGAAGTAAAAGCCGAGTTGCAAATGGCCAAAATGTTCCCTAGAAACGAGCTGGAAGTTGCACAAAAAATCAGTGTTGCTTGCCAGCGTTTCAGTCTTGCAAGCGTGTCAATGTACTCTTTCCCAAAGGGTGGATCAACCGTATCAGGGCCATCGATCCGCTTGGCCGAAACACTCGCCCGATGTTATGGAAATATTTCCTACGGCTTTAAAGAGCTTGAGGCCACTCACGGCAAGTCAATTATCCAAGTGACAGCGTGGGACAAAGAATCAAACGTGCGAGCTGTTAGAGAGTTTGTTATTGAACATAAAATCAGAACATCAAAAGGCGAAAAGATTTTAGTTGACCCAAGAGACGTTTACGAACACGTGGCTTCTCAAGCTCAGAGAAAAGTTAGAGCTGTTATTCTTGAAATTATTCCAGCCGAATTTGTCGAAGATGCCGTTGAAATGTGTAAAATCACTCTGAAAAAAGGAATGTCTGAAGGCCCATTGATCGATAGAATAAAAAAAATGATTACTGCGTTTGCTGCACTTGGAGTAAACGAGGAAATGCTTTCAAAAAGAATCAATCATGGCCTTGAAATTTGCACCATCGACGAAGTTGTTGAGCTTCAAAAGATTTACGTCTCGCTGAAAGACAATGCGACTAAAAGACAAGATTGGTTTGAGGTGAAAGGGATACCAAATACCGATAAAACAAGCGAACTAAATAAGAAAATTTAATAATAATTTAAGGAGAATTTAAAATGGAAACAGAGTTAATAGATGAAAGAAGAAAGGAAATTGAGGCTTACTCCCCAATGTTACAAGTGTTGGATAGTCTAAAGGAGAGGCATTTAAACGTCATAATCGACGTTTCTAGCGCTAGTGGAATGGCATTGGCGAAAGAAGGTAGGAGAGAGTTAAAAGATCTCCGTTTGTCACTTGAGAAGGCAAGAAAGGCAGAGAAAGAAGATTCTTTGGCCTGGGGAAGATATGTAGACTCTGAAGCTAAGAGAATTTATGACGTTATCTTTCCAATGGAAGAGCGTTACGATTTTGAAATCAAAAAAGAAGAAAAGCGTATTGCAGATGAAAAAGCCGAAAGAATTAGAATCTTAGAGTTAGAGATACAAAAAAAGAAAGAAGAAGAAGCTGAAAAAATTCGTGCTGAAATGGAAGAAAAGTTAAAAGCTGAACGACTCGCCAAAGAGGAAGCTGAAAAAAAACTTGCAGAAGAACGTGAAAAGATGCGCCTAGAACGAGAAGCGTTCGAAAAAGAAAAGAAGATAATCGAAGAGCAGCGACTAAAAATTGAGAGAGAAGAAAAAGAGAGAATGTTGAAAATTGAGAGAGAAGAAAAGGCCGCACGACTATTGAAGGAAGAATCTGAACGAGCTGACCGATTAAAAAAAGAAGCTGAGTTAAGAGTTATCAGAGAAGAAAAAGAAAAAATTGAAGCTGAAGAACGCCGTATCGTTAGAGAGAAGGAAGAAAAAGAAGCTGAAATCAAACGCCAAATAAATCTGAAAAAAACTAATGAGCTAGATGGGATTAGCCTTCTTACCGCCTTCTTGATAAGATACGAAGAGGACGAATTTTTTTCGCCTGTAATTGTTGCTATAAAAGAGTTCCTTGGTTAATAGGAAAAAAATGGGCTTTGAATCAAACGAAAGTTGTATAGTTTGTAATTTTTTTGATGGTGGGAGCGTATGTTTCCACCACTTAAAAACTCAGAAAAGCTACCCTGAACATAGAAAAAAACGGTGGAATTTAATACCTGTATGTTTGCGCTGCCATAATAATTTTCACTCAAAGGGAACCGTTTACATGGCCAACAGTTATCCATCTGTTCAAAAATGGCTATTAAGTAATAATTGGGAGTTTTGCACTTTGACCGAAAAATGGCGTCACAAAGATGATTAAAAGACCGATAAAGGTTTCAAAATAATAGCTATAAATAAAAAAATTAACAAAGCGACCAGTATAATTTCATCATCATCATCGTTCATACTTAATCTTGTGGTGCCCGACAAGCTTCTATATTTTCTTTTACTTTTCCTCTTAAATATGTCGCAAAATCTTCAATATCTGGCCCGATAACTCCATCACAATAACTAAGCTCTCTAGGAGCCGCAACAAAATCATCACCGCAATTTTTATCTTCAATTTTTGTCATTTTGTTGAAATCATAACAATAGGTAAAACAAGCGTTCTGCTTAAATGAAATAGTTTTTACAATCGTTGGCCGAAAACTAACACAAGATATCACCAATAATGGTATTGTAATCATCCACATCCTTTGCATTTTTCAACCTCTTTATTTGGATCTCACCTTTTTTATTGTCGTAAATCAATTCACCTTTTCTTATAATTGCTTCAATCATCGGCTTTGCTACTTCATCAAATAAATTTTCAATAATATACTTAATTAACCAACCTTTAAACCCAACCGCTAATTTAGTACCGAGAATTTTTTTTATTGCTTGTGTGACAACTTGGCTTTTTAACCAAGGTACAATTTTAGGTTTTAAGACCGCCCAAAATAGGGCGATCTTTTTTTTTAAAGCTAGTTTATTTTCCATCAATTTTTTTTAGTTCTTCATCGATCATGCCTTTGATCATTGCATAAAAATCATCAACCTTGTTCTCAGTTCTTTTTGAAATCCTTAGAACCATGTCTGAAACTTCCAGTACCACAATTTCCAACACTTCTCTTGATACCTGTTTACCTTCTTCTTTCAATTTAGCAAAAGATGCCTTTAGTTCTTCTTCCAAAATTGATTTAAAATTCTGTTCCATCATTTCTATCCTTGTTAGAGTTATCATCTATTGTATTTTGTTTTTGCCAGATAGAGAAACTTTTTTTAAAAGTTTCAATGGTAAAATTTGGACAAGTTTTATTACTGTTAAATTGATAGTGACAAAAAATGTTTTTCTCTGTTAGATTATAAACATCCAAAGTAACGTCAACTAAGTTGAAAAGAGCTTGTTCCTGAGCTAGACTAAATTTATTAATACCATGTAAGCAGATTCCTATACTCGTAGCGTTGTGCCCTTGACAATGCGCACCAATCGCTGAAATCTTTCTTCCTTCTTGGATTGTCCCGTTTTTATTGATAAAAAAATGATAGCCTACATCCGAAAAGCCTCTTTCTAGGTGCCATTTTCTTATTACGTCGATTGAGTCATGTTTAGGATTGTCAGAAGCAGAGCAATGAAGAATTATCTTGTCAATCTTTCTCACTAACTTGCCTCACCGTAGATAGAAATATGAAATCTAGTCTGTTGATTCTGCAAAGATTTAAGCTCTACAACCAGAAAATCATTCTGAAGTAAAGTATTATCAGAAAAACTACCCTCGCTTGAAGTAGCATTTGCTCCACTTGTGGAAGGAAGTGAAATATTAGTTGTTAGCATACTTGAAACTGAAGCTAAACTTGACCCTTTTAGTAAGTCTATTTCCAAATTCCCCGAATCCCCAGCAACCTTTAAACTTGAAATCGTGGCACTAACGATATTACAATTAGAAGGTACTCTAACAACAGCTAGCTGACTGAAATCCTCGTGTTCTTTTATCGCATTATTAACGATAAAACTATCTGGTCTGTTTTCTGCTCCACCTTGATTGCTTGATATTGTGCCCGAATCGGTGGTTCTATCCCATTTAATGTTAAATGTGGTGCTGTCACTAAATAACGTTGTACCAATAACCCTTACGCTCGTTCCTGTCGTATCGTGGGCCATAAAATCCCCTACTTTGACACCTGTTTTCGTGTAAGTCGAATCACTGTTACCAGTTTGCAAAATATGATTATGATCCCCGTCGTGGTTATGAGAGCTAAAAAGATTAGCTTCAAGTTGACCGATGGTTTTACCTGAGCTTGCCAAGTTCCTTAAAAATCTATTTCTTGCGTCTGGAAGCGTTGCCCCGTAAATAGATGCGAGCGTTTTCCCTGATACTGATTGACCTGTGATTAACTCCCAATAATCCGCTTCAAGTCTTGCGCTGATCTGTGCTGAAGTCATTAGATAGCTTCTAATTTCTCCTGCCCGTGGAATCATTGCCATATCAATCACTTGGTCTATTAAAATCATCTTGTTTACTGCGCCTTCGCCAACAGAAATCCTTGTTTCATGTGATATAAAGTTATCTCTGATTATTTCCCATAGCGATTTAATCACTGGCTTTCCAACCTCGATCTTACTAGCGTCAATTTCTGTATATGCCATATTTACCCCTAACTTATTATATAATTTCCCCAGTTGTCCTCATCATTATCTGGTAACTCTGTTTCGTCGTCAACAATGTACCCGTAATAAAGTTTTTCTTCCTCGTTTGCCGTTGAAAAATCTGGTGCTGTATCGGGTGCAATTCGTGCAGAACGAGAGAGACTATTCCCTAAATCAGTAAATTCTACAGTTGTATCCTCTCCGTTTTTTGTAATGGACGATAAAACGCCGATTCTTTTTGTGAAAATCGCCCCAAATCTAGTATAAATTCGGCGTAAATCAAGAACAATTTTTTCATTTATATCGAAAATAGAAAAGTTTAATTTGCCCCTAATTTTTATTATTGAATTGGTTAATGAACTAAAAAGCAAAAGTCTCTCTGTTATCTCTTCCGCTTCCGTCCTGTTGGCCAAATGCAAATTATATTCTTTCGTTGCCGTTCCCTCGACAATATTGGTTACAAACTCACTCGTAATTTGCGTGGCACTAGACCCCGAATTGTGCGAAAGATAATCGGCATCAAAAAAACCAAACCTAGCAATGATTGTTTTTAATATTTCCGTATCACTTGAAATCGTATAGCTTAAATAATCATCCTGTGTGATCTTCGCAATATCATCAGGAATTGAACTATTTAACGTGTTATATACCAACTCAAAGTCTTGATTAACGGCCAAATTTGCCAAAACACTTTGGTTTACTAAACTTATAATGTCTCTATATTTTGACATTGAACCTGTTTTCGTTAAAGGAAGTTTTAAGTCAATTACATAGGGACAATCTACGTTTGCACTAGAAAAAGAAACACTATTTATATCAGGTATCCCTGCCATTTCTAATAAATCTTTCACAACGTCTGCGCCTGTCTTTACCCAAGCTAAATTTTTTTCCTTCCCATAGCAGTCTACCGTAACGATATCGCTATCATCAAGATACTCGACATTTTTTATTTTTGCTGTTCCTGCTATAGTCGAACCTGTGTAATTCGTTCTTAAATGCAAAGTGCTTTCATTAATAACTTGTAAAACTTCATACCAAGATTGGTGATTAATATCCCCACTTTGAATCCAGTCCCGTGACCTAATTTTCTCGAAATTCCCACTTGTTACGGTTACGATTCGAGAAAGGTTTGTAAATGTTACCGATCCCCCTAATACTAACGTAGGCGTGTGACTAATTTCAGCATCCTCGGAAACCGTTAACTTGCAGTAGGTATTTTGATTGTCGATAGAGTAAAGAGTAACTGGAATTTTCTTTCTATGAAAATATAGTGCCTCCACTGGATTCCTAGTAACCGTTGTTCCTATCGCTGGAGAACTATTTAAGTTTTGCCATAGTGTAACCGTGTTGGTTGAAATCAGTCTTATCCGTGCCGTTTCTGTGCCAATAAGCAAATAATCATCTTCAAACATATCTGAAGCACTGGTTAGAACAATTCTATTTAGCTGTTCCACACTTGAAACAGTTGTCGTTGGCTCCCTCAATTTGTGATTAGCTATATAATAAATTCGATTGTATTCCCTGTAAGGTTTTTCTGGTTTTACAATATAATCCGCACTACTAAAAGTTAATCCTAGAGCTTCACTGACTGTCAAACTTGTGTCGCTTTCTACTGAAGATACACAAAATTCCCATGAGATCCCATTTACATTCGCTTTTATAGTATCACTAGGCGATAAATCTGCTAAAAACTGTGTGCCAACTCCTGTGACTGTTGTCCCTTCTTTTGCACCCGATATAGTTCCAGATTCCTGCTTTCCTTCTAAAATTTGATCCACGCTTTGAATGTGTAAACCTTTTGTTTTGCCGTAAACAATCCGTTTATTCTGGCCAATTATATCTTCAGATATTCGTCCATCGGCATCAGAATATAATTCTGATACTGCGCTATCTCTTAGCTGATAAAGAAAATCCTTTAGGCCAAACGCCACGCTTGTACTTGTGTACGATTTATCTTTAATTACGCCTTTGAAAATTATTCTGTGCCCGTTTGGAGAGTAGGAAAAAACTTTTACGTCTTTATTTTCCCAAGTATATAAATCGAAAATGCTATCAAAAAAACCATCAGCATTATGGAATGATACTCGCCCACTGTTTTCAATAGCAACGCCGACAAGATCGGTATTGTCTACTGATTGCTTCGCTTGCGGTGCGCTCATTAATCTGTTTTCGTAGTGTACAATTTCCCCTGAAGCTAAATCATAGGGTAAATCTATGGAAGTATTGCTAAAAAATAATCTAAAATCGCCCCGTATCGCCTTTGTTGAGGGATCTGCTCCATCTGTGCACCTTATGTATAAATAACCTTCAGTAGCGTGATAATACCACTCCCCAGCGTTTAAAATAGGGCCAGTCCCCTCAGTTAAATCAGTTGTGCATTGACAAACGCCAATAGTAAACCTTTCTACTCTTCTATAAACCGCCCCAGCGTACAATTCCCATGTAATTAATCTTTTACTAGCATGTGCCCACACTAGAGTTATTTTTTCAGAAACGGGATTTTGTGCGTGCGCCTCAAACGTCATACAAGGTTCATAAGCTGTGCAATTCCTGACCCGACCGCTCCACTTCCTATGCAAATGGCCGTTAACTTCGCTAAACTTACTTTCACCTGATTGATTTTTTCATTACATTCAATTTCATGTTTGCATTGCATCTCAAGAATCTTTTTTATTTCCATTCTGTTTTCTCTAATTTCTTCGATGATTAACTCTTCCATTACTTGACCCCATTCAAATTAAAATGATTTATTAACAATCTCTTTAAATCTTCTACACCTTTATCATCAATAGCAACTATCAATTTATATGCAGTTGCTGGCATCCCATCGTTAAGAAGTCCGTTAATCTCTGCAAAAGTAATCCTCATGGCTTTTATTTCTTCGACTGTTTTACTTTCGATGTAATTGTAACCCCTAACGATGTCCAGTGCCTCGCTACAAATCTGCTTTATCTTTCCACCTGTGTTTTTTAATACAACTAGCTCATTTTGCTTCGTCATTTTTTCCAAGATCACAATATGCGCCGTTTCAATCTCTACAAGTAAACTTTCTACTTCTGAATAGTTTTCATTATCAAACAAAAGTTTGATCCAAATTGCTATATTAGGGTAATCAACATGAACCGCCCTAAACGCTGCATCAAAATAGACCATAGATTCAATTCTTTCTTTTATATCTTTGACTCTTTCTTTCTCATCTTTAATCATCTGCGCTTTATAAGTAGCAAAAACTTCATTCATACTGGCAAGCGTTGGCATTGTTAAACTCGAATGTATAACAACATTGTCGTACATCGACGAACTAGGATTATTTAACAAAATCCACTTTTCTTCTGTATTTGGGATCGTCGAAAAATCAACCATTAATTCCAAGATAGTAAAAAAAATGTTATCAATAGTTAATTTTTCCATTTGATTTAATGTCATGTTTACTCCAATTTAGTTATTTTGATTGTGCCCATGTATTCGTCCCCACCACTACTCGCCCCCTTAGTCCTAAACTCCATAGTTGTTACACCTGTTAAGGTTAAAGTGAAATGGGCATCTCTAAACGGTATGCTATCTCCTGTCATGTTATATATTAAGTTAAGCAGCTCAACAATTTGAGAACTGGTTCCAGTATTATACAACTGCAAACTCAACCACCCAGTAGTGCTATATGCGCCTACTGGCACACCTAAGGCATACTTCCCTGCTGGCAGGGTTAACCTATTAGAAGCTACACTAGCACCTATCGAGTCCCCAGTAACAGAGCTTAAGGTTTGCGTCTTATAGGAAGTTGTACTTGATATATAGGTATTTTCATAAGTAGCATGAACTCTTACATAAGCAATTCTTTGCGCTGGCATTGCCACAACTAAACCACTCTCTAAAGTTTTGCCCCAAGTTGGCTTTGAGTCTAGCTCTACGTCCCCAGAAACCATTGCAAGATTGCTTGCACCAGAGGCGTATAAATAAATAGCAGACCCCGAGACCGAGGAATCTATTGTGCTATAATAACCAACCCCTTCATTTGCCATTACGGCCGAAACCGCTTGTCCGTTGGTATATCCAACCTTAAATGCTACACCAGAAACAGTTAGGGTTATTGAGCTGACAGCAGTGCTGATCCCACCTCTAATATTAAATCTAAGCCTATGTGTTCCATTAACAGTAGTATAATAAGTACCTACGGCCCTAGTAGTTGTCCAGTTAGTCCCTGTTACAGTTAAATCAACTTGCTCTTCTAACGCCTGTTTTGAAGCCGAGATAACGTGCGCCGTAGTAGCTGTTTCGACGATGTTTAGGTAATGATACGCTGGGGAATTAGATAGCGTGGACGATACGTTAGTTCTAACGCTTAATATATCGCCAACAGTAAATTCACCTTTCTTTGAAATATAAGTACCAAAGCAGAAATTTTCAGTTGTGCTAGACCCTACGGTTAGGGACTTATACTCTGAACCATTTTTAAATAAAGCTATTGCTCGTCCTGTTGCAGTAGTAAAATAAGTTCCCGTGCTAACAGTTATAACTGAATCACTTTTTTGTACTGTGTAGTAATGAGTATCCCCTGTACTTGTCCAGCCTGTGCCACTACCTGAGAAATGAATATCCTCTGTGTCAGCAGTTATTGTTCTACCGTCATTCCCCTCTAGCTTAATTGAATTAATATATTGAAGATCGATCGTTTTCCAAGGTGCATCAGTAAACTCGATATCATCAAAAACTAATGTCGCCGCTTCTCCTGTAACAATTTGAAATCGAATTTGTACTTGAGTACATGAGGATAAAACATATCCAACTACTTTACCAAAAGAAGCGGTAGGCGTTAATAATAACTCGCCCATCGAAACCGAGTTGGTAACATCGTAGAAAATTGCTTTTATATAGTTAGCAGTTCCCGAATACTTGTATTGAAATTCTATTCCGTTTTCTTTGTTCCAAGCTCTTTGCGGTACTGTTATTGTCGGCGAGATCACATATTCATTAGCTGCACTTGCTTGGTTAGTTAATTTAAAACTTTTTAGTCCATTTAAGTTTGCGCTTGCCTCTTCTGTGAATGTTGCATTTGTTATATTTGTCGTGTCCCAAGTGCTAATTAAATCATCATCAGCATTTAATGCGCCATAGATGGCACTTCCACCGCTGCCGCCGCCTCCTCCGATGGATATTAAAGCTCCATCTTTTACCCCATAATATTTTTTTGAATCACTTGCGTAAAGTAATTCACCGTTTGTTGCTGTTGCTGCGTAAGTAACCAGATTAGCGTCTGTGTCGGTTTTACTTATAATCTTAGAAGCTGATATGCTTTTATTGGATACGACTTGAACGCTAGAAATATCTATAATCTCTTTCTCGCTCCCTTCAGGCCCTATTTTAAACTTACTGGCCAAAGCATCTTCGTAGACGAAAGACCCATTTACTCCACTTCGTTCGACCGTGATCCCTGCGCCCTCTGCTGTTACATCATTACCGCCATTGTTAATAGTTATATTACTATCCGTCACTTCAAGCGTAGTGCTGTTAACTGTCGTTGTAGTCCCTGCAACGTTTAAATCCCCACCAATATTAGCGTTACCAGACAAGTGCAAATCTTTAAATTTTGTTCCCGTTGCCCCTATGTCTCTCGTCCCCGTAGCTTCTGGCATGATGTTTTGGGCAAAAGTTTTGCCGCTAAGCTGTTCAGTCCCATCAATTGTAGCTATAACATTTTTTGTTACGCCTCCATCGTGCGACAATTCGAGTTTATGTGTCGTCTCATTACTATTTAACTGTGATCCACCGATGTTTATTTTTTTATCATCGACTGACCCCGTTTTTGCGATCGTTACACTGTCATTTTCAATTAGTTTACTCATGTTTGGGCCTCCACTGTTTCGGCAAGCGTCCAAACTCCTCCGATTCTTTTTTCATGTTTAAAAACTCCACCATCAAGGTGCATACGCCACGATCCATCTGTAGATTCATCACCAAAATAAAGATATCCTGCAACCACAACGCTTAAAGTTGTTGAAGTTGGCACTGTACTACTTGACTGCCCGTCAAAAAAATCAATTACTCTCACTGTCCCCCCCTCTTTTGGGCCATACAATTTAAACCCGTGACCACGATTTACCCCATTTAAAACATTTTCATGCGGTTCTATCCAGCCCAGATAACTCGATTCTAAAAAACTGTATCCGCTACTCGATAGAACCAATTTGTAGTTAGTCAGATCAAACAAATTAACGTAACGATCAAAAGAAAACAATAGATACCCATAATGGTATTCGTTGGCCGTAAACCCTGCCCCTGTAACAATTTCAGCCCACGTTAAACTTTTTGAGATGATAACCTCATCACTAGAGTTCTTTAAACTAAGCGTAAACGTGCCCGATGGATCATTATGTAAATAAACTTTTATAGCGATAGCTTTTAAACTGCGCTTCTCTGAAACAGTAAAAAGCTGTTCTAGGCTAGTTTCCTTAAATTCGTGAACGATATGACTACTCATAAACACTCGATTAGACTAATAGAAAAGTCATACAATTTAAAACGTGTATTTTTTTTCGGTGGAATAGATTCAAGATAACAATACATTGCGTTTCTTTCTAGTTCCGTTACCACCTCTTCCGTATTATCTAAGACCACCCAAAGGGGAGAAACTTTACTGTGTTCATCTCCGAGAGCTTGCATGATTGTCAAATTTTCCAGACTAACATATTGATAGCTACCTTCTAACCTTTTTTGTTTCTTCGTAATAACATCAATAAATCTTTGACCACTTTCATTAGTCTGAATTTTTGAAAAATCCTTTTCTGTATACGTCCAACCTAGAACCATATCATCATTTATAAAAGTGACTCGCTTTCCAAGAAATATTTTCCCTGCCTCGCAATAAGTTGTTCCCACTGAGTTAGTAAACGTGAACCGCCAAAATCTTAATTTCTGCTCTGTAATATCCTGATACATAAAATTATAATTAATATTATCTTCATCAGGTATAAAAGTTTGACTGAAAACTGGTGCCGCAAAATTACTCGTTATATTCGCTTGAACTAACACCGTTTCCCAATCGATCGAATTAAATAAAATAGAATTTACTTCCACCGCACTAACACAATCAACGTCAATAACGAAAACCCTGTTAGTCCCTCTTGCTTTTTTTGTTGCAAGCGGATTCTTTAAATTAGCTAATGGATACTGTGCATTTTCTGTGGTCGAACTAATGACAGTAGTATCTCGATTAATTAAGTTATAGGAAAAATATCTTACGCTAATTGGAAGCCTCCTGCTAGTTCCTTCCGAACCGTTCGGGCGATCTCCCTTCCATCGATCTCAATTATGTTTTTCTGATTCATAATTGCCGCCGCAAGGTTATTTAACGCCTCAGCTGTTTCATTTCTACCACTATTACCATTTCCCTGTGCCATACTATAAAGTTCTCTCTGTTGACTTTTTGTGTAAACCGCCTCGCCACCATTTACGTTTATAGTCTTTTTATCGCCTACGCTTGGCCCTTCAACTATCCCACCTTTGAAATATGATTTAGCACTGACAATTTTCGACACTTGAGCTAAACCAAGTGCTATCGTAGACGCAACCGCCACGGGTTTCATCCAAGTTGGAACAAGAGGATCGGCCAAGGCTTGTGAAGCCGCCCGATAAGTGCTCATCGTTGCACTTGCAATCGCTAAGGCCTTATATTGTGCCGAACCGGCCTTTGATAACATCATCCCAGCTTGCAAAAAATTCTCGGCGGTGCTATACATTACTTGTCTAGTCGCTCTATCTTGGTCAATTTTCTGTTTATCTATCTGTTTTTGAGCGTTAACCGCTTGTTCATTAATTTTTTTAATAAGCTCCATTTTTTGCTTTTCTCTTTCTACTTCGTCTTTTGCACTTTTAATCTGCGCCATCTGTTGTTTTATTTCTTGCACTTTCATTAGTGCTTCTTCTTTCCCAAAAGCATCTACAAGTAAAGCGTAATGGTTTGCATTTGCTACTTCGTTAAAAAGTGCCTTTCTCTCTTCCGTATCTAATGCCATTTGTTCTTTTGCTTCGTTAAATAATTGAATCAAACTTAATTCTTGTTCATGCTGTGCAATAATCCCTTCAGCTCCACCTCCAGGCCCTTTTTGTGTTGCTTCGTTCACTTGTCCCAAGCTAACAATCAAAGCATCATTCTGTAATATTTGTGCTTCAATTCCGCTGATTGTGTTTTTCTGTTCTTCGTTTAGTCCCATTTGAGATTTTGCCGTTGTCTCAGTTGCCATTTTTAATTTTTCAAGCCCTGCGGCCATGGCATCACTTCCGCCAATTACCGAAAGTATCCCCTCTCCTACGGAAATTAAACCGTTAGTCAAAACTCTCCAAGTATCAATCGCCGCACTTTTTAACATAGAGAAAAAATCAATTATCCCTTGAATAGCTGTTATCCCGACAATTCTAAACTCTAAAAAGACGCTATAAAGCGAAACCATCGACTGTGCAACGCTCACTATTGCGTTTCTCACCCCATCTATAAGTATTAACACTAATGTTTTAAGCCCTGCCCCTAGCATTTCAATAAGGCCGGGCATATCCCACCATTTTTTAAAACTATCCGCAATGGATGAAAACACTTTAGTTTTCTCTTCTATTAGTGCAAACGCTTTATATAAAACATAAATGATACCTACCACGATAGCTACTTTTGCCGCAATTAAAGCTACTGGTGCGAGTAATGCAATAGCTGCCTTTGCAGCCCCCACAAAAGCAAGTCTTGCCGTCACTAAAAATGTTTTCAACCCTGCCCCAGAAGTTCCAAGTAATCCTAAAAAAGTAGACAAAGTTCCTGCCAAATTTGGCATTACTGAAGCTAAACTTTTCGTTA